>NZ_JBHXAW010000049.1:0-20118 GCF_042726645.1 Isoptericola sp. NPDC060257 | reverse complement strand
CGTCGTACGACAGCGACCCTCGCCGCGGCCGTGGCCGCCGGCACCCTCGCCCTGGCGGGCTGCGCCGGGCCGGGCACCGCGGCGGCGGACGACTCCGTCGTCCTGGACTACTGGCTCTGGGACGCGAACCAGCTGCCCGCCTACCAGCGCTGCGCCGACGAGTTCGAGCGGCAGAACCCGGACCTCCAGGTGCGGGTCAGCCAGTACGGCTGGGGCGACTACTGGCGCAAGCTCACGGCCGGGTTCGTCGCGGGCGCCGGGCCGGACGTGTTCACCGACCACCTCACCCAGTACCCCGGCTTCGCGCAGCGGGGCCTGCTGCTGGACCTGAACGACCTCGACGCGACGGCCGACGTCGACTACGGCGGGTTCCAGGAGGGCCTGGCGGACCTGTGGGTGGGCCAGGAGGGCAGCCAGTACGGCATGCCCAAGGACTTCGACACCGTCGCGCTGTTCTACGACACGAGCGTGGTCACCGACGCCGGCCTGACCCCCGAGGACCTCGCGGACCTGGACTGGAACCCGGACGACGGAGGCAGCTTCGAGGAGGTGATCGCGCACCTCACCGTGGACGAGAACGGCGTCCGCGGCGACGAGGAGGGCTTCGACCCCGAGAACGTGGCCGTCTACGGCCTGGCCTCGAACGGCTCGGGCGGCATGTCCGGGCAGACGACGTGGTCCTGGCTGGCGGGCACGACCGGCTGGACGTTCACCGACAAGGACGTGTGGGGCACGGAGTACCACTTCGACGACCCGCGGGTGCAGGACACCTTGGACTGGCTCTTCGGCCTCGTCGACAAGGGCTACATGGCCCCGTACGAGGAGGTCGGCACCGAGCCGAACCCGCAGCAGGCCCTCGGCTCGGGCCGCGCGGCGCTCTCGGCGAACGGTTCCTGGATGCTCGGCACCTACGCCAACCTGGAGGGCGTGGACCTGGGGATCGCTCCCCCGCCCAGCGGACCCGTCGGGCACCCGGTGTCGATGTACAACGGCCTCGCGGACTCGATCAGCGCGCAGTCCCCGGACCCTGAGGAGGCGGCCCGGTGGGTCGAGTTCCTCGGGTCGGACGACTGCCAGCGCATCGTGGGCGAGGCCGGCGTGGTCTTCCCGGCGCGTCCGGCGGGCACGGAGGCGGCGGTCGAGGCCTTCCGCGACAGGGGCCTGGACGCCTCCGTCTTCACGGACATGGTGGAGAAGAAGCAGACCCTCTTCTTCCCCGTGACCGAGGAGTTCGGCGCGATCGACGCCCTCATGACGCCGATGATGGACGAGATCTACATCGGCGACCGGGACGCCTCCACGCTCACGGAGGTGAACGACCGGATCAACGGGCTGCTGAGATGAGGCCGCCCGGGTGGTACGACGTCGTCGCGGCAGGGTCGTGGGGCACGACGACGACCTGCTCCGCGTCCTCGTAGATCACGCGCCCGGGGTCGGCGGCGTCGACGCGGACGCAGTCGACCCCGTGCGCGTGCAGGATCGCCAGGTACGGCGGGACCCGCTCGAGGAGGTGATGGGCCGTCTCCTTGAACCACGCCGTCGCGCGCGGGTTGACGTCGACGTCGTAGACCGACGGGTCGACGTCGGTGGGGTTCGTGTAGGCCGCGTCGTACCAGTCGTTGCCGGAGCGCCAGACGGCGTGCTCCTCCGGGGTGAGGAGGCCGCCACGGCCCAGCGCGTTCGTGAGACCGAACACGCCCATGTGGACGCCGCGCCTGCCGGGGGCCGGGGACTGGAACCTGATGACCACCGGGCCATCCCACCATGGTGCACCGACGCTACGGTGTGGCCGTGGACAGCCGCCCGCGCAGGAACGTCGTGGAGTTCCGCCTCGCGCCCGACGACGTCTCGGCGATCCGGTTCGGCGTCTCGCCCGGCCACGAGCTGGCGCACGCGGTGCGCGTGCTGGCCCAGCCGGCGTACCACCCGCTGCAGTGGGGGTGGCTCCGCGCGACGCGGGGCCGCGCCCCGGCGCGCCCCCTCGCGCTGCTGACCCTGCTGGTCGGCGCCGACGGGTACCTGCCTGACTTCCTCACCTCCACGCCCGGCTGGGACCTCGGTCCCGACGAGGAGCTCGAACGCCTGCGCGAGGCCGACCTCGACCCGCTGCGGGTCGACCTGCTCAAGCGCGTCGACCGCACCGACGGCGCGGACCGGCGGCTGCTGCAGGCCCTCGCCGACGACCCGGCGCACGCCCGCGGCCTCGCCGTCGACGCCTGGCGGCAGGTGTGGGACGCCGTGCTCGCGCCGTCGTGGCCGCAGCTCGAGCGGATCCTGCGCGCGGACATCGGCGCCCGCTCCCGCCGTGCGACGACGCACGGTCTGGGCACGATGGTCGAGACCCTGCACGAGGCCGTGACCTGGGCGCCCGACGCCGTCCGCGTGCGGTTGCGGCTCCACGGCGAGGTGCTCGACTGCGCGGGCAGCGGCCTGGTGCTGGTGCCGTCGGTGATGGCGCCGCGCTGCTCGGTGGTCACCGAGCCGCCCGCGCAGCCGACCCTCTTCTACCCGGCGCTCGGGATCTCCGAGCGGTGGTCCGACGACGCCCCCGACACGTCCGGGGCGCTCGCGGACCTGCTCGGGGCGGGGCGGGCGGGCGTCCTGCTCGCGCTGCGCGGCCCGCTGTCCACGAGCGAGGTCGCCGCCGCCGGCGGGCTCGCCGTGTCGACGGCGTCGCACCACCTGGGGCTGCTGCGCGCCGCGCGGCTGGTCGACTCGCGCCGCGACGGCCCGCGCGTCCTGCACGAGCGCACGCCGCTGGGGGAGGCGCTGGTCGGGGGCTGATCGCCCGGCGGCGGGGCGTGGACCGCGCGATAGGTTCGCCCGATGCGTCGTCCTGCCCCTCAGCCCTCGTCGTCCGTCGCGCGCGTGCCGGGGTTCCGGCCGCTGCTGGCGATGTCGGCGCTGGGCTTCTCGGGGTACGCGCTGCTGCTGCCGGCGGCGCCGCTGTGGGCGGTGCACGGCGGCGCGAGCGAGGGCGGCGCCGGGCTCGTCAACGCGGTGCTCATGCTCGCCACCGTGCTCACGCAGACCACGGTGCCGTGGCTGCTGCGCCGGGTGGGCTGGCGGCTCACGATGACGGCGGGCGTGGTGCTGCTCGGCGCGCCGTCGTTGCTGTTCATGGCCACGGACCAGCTCGGGTGGCTGCTCGGGCTCTCGGCGGTGCGCGGCACGGGGTTCGCCGTGCTGACCGTGTGCGGGTCGAGCGCCGTGGCCGCCCTGGTGGACGGGCACCGGCACGGCCGCGCGATCGGGCTGTACGGGCTGTCGATCGCCTTCCCGCAGCTGGTGCTGGTCCCCAGCGCCGCGTGGATCGCCGAGACGCTCGACTTCCGCGTGGTCTTCGCGCTCGGCGCGCTGCCCGTGCTCGCGGTGCCGTTCGCCGTCCTGCTCGGCCGGTGCCTCGACGCCGTCGACGACCGTGCCGCCGAGGCGGACGCCGACGCCGCGCGCGCCGGCGAGCCCGTCGACGACGGCGGACCCGGGCGCGGTCGCGTCCTGCTCGCGCTGGTCATGCCGTCGCTCGTGCTGCTCGCGGTGACGACGCCCGGCGGCGCGCTGCTGACGTTCGCACCGCAGTTCGCCGGGGGAGCGGGCGCGGCGGTGGCGGGGCTGCTCGGCTTCACGGCCGCGACGGCGCTGTCCCGCTGGGGCGTGGGCGGCCTCGCCGACCGGTTCGGCCCGCGGGTCTTCCTCGCGCCGCTGCTCGCGTTCTGCGCCGCCGGGCTGGCGGTGTGCGCGGGGGCGATCGCCCACGGCGGCCCCCGGCCGGTGCTCCTCGTGCTGGGGATGACCATGGTCGGCGTCTCCTACGGCAGCCTGCAGAACCTCACCCTGGTCGCCGCGTTCGCGGCCGTGCCCGCGCGGCAGCACAGCACCGCCAGCGCCGTGTGGAACATCGGGTTCGACGCCGGCACCGGGCTCGGCTCGCTCGTCGTCGGGTTCATCGCCGCGGGGACGTCGTTCTCCGTGGGGCTGCTCACCACCGCGGTGGTGTGCGTCGTGGCCGCCGTCGCCGTGGTGCTCACCCGACCCTCGCGCTGACGACGGCCACCTGGTGCACGATGGGTGAGGACACCGACACCCGACGAGCGGAGGCCGAGATGGGCACGAAGCAGGAGATCCAGCACAAGGCGGGCCGCGGCCGGAAGCGGGGGCCGGGGCTGTTCCAGCTGATCATGGTCGGTCTGGTCGTCGCGGCCGTCACCAAGGAGCTCCAGAAGGACAAGGAGGACCGCACCTGGCACGGCACGGTCGCCGGGTTCGTCCCCTACGAGTTCCGCGTCCCGACCGTCGAGCGCCTCCGCGAGCGCGTCTGGGACCCGGACGGCGCGCACCTGCTGAGCCCGCACGTCTTCGGCGTGGGCTGGACGGTCAACGTCGGGCGCATCGTCGAGCTCGTGCGCCGCAGGGTCGACGACGCCCGCGAGGACAGCCCGGCCTGACGCCCGCGGTCACCAGTCGCCGACGTCGTCCCACGACGCGCCGTACCGCCCGCCCGGTGGACGCGCTGCCGTGACGCGTCGGCCCGTCAGGCCGGGGCGTCCAGCCACGACCGGCCGACGAGCGCGGTGGACGATCGGGGGAGACGAGGAGCGCCGCCGTCGGCGAGCGAGCGGCACGCTCGCATCACGGTGCTGAAGTCCGACGGCGCTCTCGTGTCCCCCTCCATGCTGCCGCCGTCGGGGTACCAGGTGGCCTTCCAGCCCTTGCCCACCAGCAGGACGAACGGGCCGGCGACGATGCTGAGGACGCCGTCGTCGATCGCCTCCAGGAGGCCCGCCGACCCGACGTCGCAGGCGTCGCAGCCGCAGTCGGGGACGCCGTGGTCGATCCGGTGGTCGGGGTCCTGGACAGCGAGGTGGAGGAAGTCCGGTGCCTCCCCGTGCTCCGTGGAGCCGGCGTCCTGCTCCAGCAGCACGAGCGGCAGCGTGCCCGGCACGGGGGAGACGATGCGCACGCCGCGCGCGAACTCGTGCCGCTCCGTGGTGACGGGGCCGAGGCGCTCGACGACGACGCCCGGCAGCGCGCCGAGCACCTCGGTCCACGCGTGGGCGCGACCGTGCACCACCCGGTACTTGTGCAGGTCGGAGACCCGCGAGTACTCCTCGTCGCGCGGCTCCACGCCCTCGGCCCGGGGCGGCGCCCAGGACGGCAGGCCGAGGCGGTCGTAGGCGTCCGCCACCCGGGCCCGCAGGACGTCGGGGCTCACGACGCGTCGAAGGCGCGGACCACGAGGCCCTGCGCGAGCGCGCCGAACGCGCCGCGCTCGTCGTGCAGCACGCTGGACGTGAGGCCGGCGCCGGTCGCGCCGAAGACGACGCTCGTGTCGAGGCCCAGCCACCCGCCCTCGGGCGCGCGGTGCAGGTGCGCCGAGAGGTCGAGGTTGGGGAAGGCGACGCGGCGGGGGTCGGCACGCACCGTCATCCCGTTCGCGAGGTCGAACAGCCCGACGGTGCGGGCGAGCGCGCTCACGTCCTCGTCCTCGACGAGCGCGTGCCCGGTGCGTACCCAGACGTGCCCGCGACCCGGCCCGGCCAGGCCGCGCCGCACCTCGATCGAGTCGACGAACCCGCCCGGCCAGTCCGCCGCCGGGTCCCACGCGGGGGTGGCGTCGGGCCCGGGCAGCGGCGCGGGTTCGCCGCCCGCGAGCGCCGTCGTGTCGCCCACGGCGGCGAGCCACGCGCGCAGGGTCACCACGGTGCGACCGGCGCAGGCCACCGACGCCTCGACCAGCTCGACGCCGCGACCGGGCCGCAGCACGCGCACGTCGGCGGTCATCTCCTCCAGGCGGTACGGCCCCCAGATGTCGAACGTCAGCCGGGTGGCGGCCAGGTCGTCGCGACCCCGCTTCTCCCGGTCTATCTCCACCAGGTGGGTGAGCAGCCCGAGCGTGGGAGCCACGTGCTGCTCGTCGGTCTTCCAGGCGCCGCCGACGTGCTCGGTGGGCTGGAACGTCGTCGCGCCGGTGCGGCGGAAGTAGGCCATGGGTGTCCGTCCTTCGTGGGGAGTGCCGGCCATCCTGCCAGGCCGCCGCGACAGGGTCCGCCTCAGCGCGCGGGCGCCGTCCCCACGAGCAGCAGGGGACGGCTGGGCAGCGGCTCCAGGCCGAAGCGCCGGTAGACCGCGGCGTGCCGGGTCGTGGCGGCGACGGTCCCCACGGTCTCGTGCGGAGCGACGACCTCGCCGACGTGGCGGGTGATGAGCGCGAGCGCGCCGACGCGCCCACGCGACGCGACGGAGTCGACCGTCCAGTCCGCCGCGCGGAACCGCGCGACGTCGGCGCGACGCTGCTCCCGCGACGCCGTCCTCAGGGCGGTGCGCTGGGCGCGGGCCACGGCGGTCCAGGTGCGGGCCGCGGCGAACGCGAGGAGCAGGACTGCCGCGGCGAACCAGCCGAGGATCACCACGGCGACGCCGACGGATGCGACGGTCGGCGCGAACGACGCCTGGCCCGCGGCCGTGCCGAGCACGGCGCCGACGACGATCGCGCCCCCCACCCCGCGGGCGAACATCCCGACCGACGGCCACGCGTTCCGGCGCGTCAGGCGAACGACGACCCTGCCGTCGTGGTGCACGAACCCGTCGAGGACCACGACGATCGTCACCCACAGCGGCCACGTGACCATGGCCCCGACCCTGCGGGCCCGGCCGGGAGCGTTCGTCCAGGCCAGCGTCCATGCGACGGGGGCCAGCGCACGCCCCCGCACGGGTTCCATCGCCGGCGCCCAGACGGCGTTCATCCGCATGGCGGGACGGTATCCCGCGCCGTCGCCGTCCCCACCGCCGGGGCCGGGTGAACTCAGCCCGCCCGGCCCGCCGCCACGCCCCGGGCGCCCTCGCCGGCGCCCCACGACGCCAGCAGCCGCAGCCGCTCGGCGGAAGGCGACCCGGGCTCCGCGGTGTACACGAGCAGCACGTGGCCGGGCTCGGCGGTGATGGCGAGCTCCTCGAACGCGAGGGTCATCTCGCCGACCACGGGGTGGCGGAAGCGCTTGGTGCCGGTGCCGTGGATGCGGACGTCGTGCGCGGCCCAGAGCGTGCGGAAGGTCTCGCTGCGGGTCGACAGCTCGCCCACCAGGTCCTGGAAGGCCTTGTCGTGGGGGTTCCGGCCGGCCTCCGCGCGCATCACGCCCACGCACATCTGCGCGAACAGGTCCCAGTCGGGGTAGAAGTCGCGGGCCGCCGGGTCGAGGAACTGGAAGCGCGCGAGGTTGGGCGTGCGACCGCCGTCGCCGATGACGGGGGCGTAGAACGCGCGGCCCAGGGCGTTGGTCGCGAGCAGGTTCTGCCGCGGGTCGCGGACGAACGCGACGCCGTCGGTGATCGCCTCCAGCGCCCACTGCAGGCTCGGGCGAGGGTCCGCCGGCCGGGTGGCACGGCCGCGCGAGCGCCCCGACGTCGGGATGCCGTCGGCCGCCCGCGCGAGGTCGAGGAGGTGCGCCCGCTCGGCGTCGTCCAGGTTCAGGGCCCGCGACACGGCGTCGAGCACCGACGCGCTCGCACCCGCGATCGCGCCGCGCTCGAGCTTCGCGTAGTACTCGACGCTCACCCCGGCCAGCATCGCCACCTCGCTGCGCCGCAGGCCGGGCACCCGGCGGTTCGAGCCCCCGGGCAGCCCGGCCTCGTCGGGGGTGACCTTGGCGCGGCGCGACATGAGGAACTCGCGCACCTCGGCTCGGTTGTCCATGCCGCCAGGCTAGGCACGGCCGCCGCGCCGCGGCGGCCGTGAAGGGTGTACTGCCGGTACACGGTTCGTCAGGGACTCCCGCCGGGCGGGCGGGGGACGGACGCTGGGCGCCATGCCCGCTCCCGCCCTGCTGCTCCTCTTCACGGTCTTCGGCCCGATCTCGATGGACCTGTACCTCCCCGCGCTGCCCGCGCTCACCGCGGACCTCGGGGCGGCGACGTCGGTCGCCCAGCTCACGGTGACCGCCTGCCTCGTGGGCCTCGCCCTCGGGCAGCTGGTCGCGGGCCCGCTGTCCGACCGGTACGGGCGGCGCGGCGTCCTGCTGGTCGGCGTCGTCGCGTACGTCGTGACGTCGGCGCTGTGCGCGGTCAGCCCCACCGTGGAGCTGCTGGTCGGCGCCCGCCTCGCGCAGGGCCTCGCGGGAGGCGTGGGCATCGTCATCGCGCAGGCCGCGGGCCGCGACGTCTACGACGGCGGCGCCCTGATCCGCTTCTACGGCCGCCTCACCGTGGTCGGCGGGCTCGCGGCGATCGTCGGACCGCTGCTCGGCGGGCAGCTGAGCAGGGTCACCGACTGGCGCGGGCTCTTCGTCTTCCTCGCGGCCGCGGGCGCGGCCATCCTCGTCGCGGCGCTCGTCGCCTTCCCGGAGACGCTGCCCGCCGAGCGGCGCACCGCCGGCGGCTTCGCCCAGACGGGCCGTGACTTCCGCGTGCTGCTGTCCGACCGGGTCTTCGTCGGCGCGATCCTGCACCAGGGCTTCGTGTACGCGGCGCTGTTCGCGTACCTGTCCGGCGCGACGTTCGTGCTGCAGGGCCTCTACGGCCTGTCGCCGCAGGGGTACGCGCTCGCGTTCGGCCTCAACTCCGCCGGCTTCATGGCCTGCGGGTTCCTCGCGGGCCGGGCGGCCGAGCGCTGGAGCGTGCCCGGCACCCTCGCCGTCGGCACCGGCCTCGCGGGCCTCGGCGCGCTCGGGCTGCTGGTGTCGGGCCTGACGACGACGCCGCTGTGGGTCGTCGTCGTGTCGCTGCTGGCCCTCGCGAGCGGCGTGGCCACGACCTCCCCGCCCGCGACGACGCTCGCCCTCGCCGGCTACCCGCGGCTCGCGGGCACGGCGTCGTCCCTGCTCGGCATGGTCCGCTTCGGCTTCGGCGGCGTGGCCGCCCCGCTGGTCGGGCTCGCCGGCGCCGCGACGATCCTGCCCCTGGGGCTGGTCACCGTCGCGGCCGTCGCGCTCGCCGCCGTCGCCTTCCGCGTGCTCGCCGCGCGCAGCCGCGCCGGCCGGCCCACCGTCCTCCGTGTCGACCTCGACGCGGACCCCGTCCACTCCTGAACCACCCGAGACACCGAGAGAACGGAGCACCACCATGCGTGGAGTCGTCCTGCACGCCCCCGGCGACGTGCGCGTCATCGAGCGCGAGGACCCCCGGATCATCCAGCCCACCGACGCGATCATCCGCGTCACCGCCACCTGCATCTGCGGGTCCGACCTCTGGCCCTACCGCGGCGTCGAGGACGTCCACGACGCCGTCATGGGCCACGAGTACGTCGGCGTCGTCGAGGAGATCGGCGCCGACGTCCGGACCGTCAAGGTCGGCGACTTCGTCGTCGGCTCCTTCTGGGCGTCGGACAACACCTGCGAGATCTGCGAGTCCGGCTACCAGGCCTACTGCGTGCACCGTGTGCTCATGGGCACCCTCGGCACCCAGTCGGAGCGGGCGCGCATCCCCCTGGCGGACGGCACGCTCGTCGCGACGCCCGGCATGCCCGACGACGACCTCGTGCCGTCGCTGCTCGCCGCCTCCGACGTCCTGGGCACCGGCTGGTTCGCGGCCGTGGCCGCCGAGGCCGGCCCCGGCAAGACGGTCGCCGTCGTGGGCGACGGCGCGGTCGGGCTGCTCGGCGTCCTCGCCGCGAAGCAGCTCGGCGCCGAGCGCGTCATCGCGATGTCCCGGCACGCCGACCGCCAGGCGCTGGCCCGCCGGTTCGGCGCCACCGACATCGTCGAGGAGCGCGGGGACGCGGGCGTGGCCCGCATCAAGGAGCTGACCGGCGGGCTCGGCGCGCACTCCGTGATCGAGGCCGTCGGCACGCAGGAGTCGATGATGCAGGCCGTGCACTCGACCCGCCCGGGCGGCCACATGGGCTTCGTGGGCGTCTCCCACGACGTCGCCCTGCCCGGCGACGACATGTTCATGGCCGGCATCCACCTGCACGGCGGCCCGGCCCCCGTGCGGCGCTTCCTGCCGGAGCTCGTCCGGCTCGTCTGGGACCGGGAGATCGACCCGGGCCAGGTCTTCGACCTCACGCTGCCGCTCGAGAAGGCGGCCGAGGGCTACGCGGCCATGGACGAGCGGCGCGCCACCAAGGTGCTGCTCACCGTGTGACGGTCAGGACTTCGCCGGCGTGAGGGCCAGCACGCCGGCGAGGCCCACCATCATCCCGCCGCCGGTGCCGCGGATCGCCGCCAGGCGCCGCGGCGACCGGGCGAACCATGCGCGGGCCGTGCCGGCGAGGACCGCCCAGGTGCCGTCGAGCACCAGCGCGATCAGCGTGAACTCCAGCCCCAGCACCAGCATCTGGAGGGGCACCGCCCCGGCGTGGAAGTCGACGAACTGGGGGAGCGCGGCGACGAAGAACACGATCGTCTTGGGGTTGGTCGCCCCGACGACGAACCCCTGCCGCAGCACCGTCCACGACGACGCGGCCCGCGCCCGCGGGTCCGTCCCCACGTCGGTGCCCTCGCGCCGGTGCCGGACGGCCTGGACGCCGAGGTAGGCGAGGTAGGCGGCGCCGAGCAGCTTGAGGGTCGTGAACAGCGCGATGGACTGCGCCACGAGCGTGCCCACGCCCAGCGCCACGAGGGCGACCGGGACGAGCGCGCCCAGCTCGTTGCCCAGCACGCTCAGCAGCCCGCCGCGTCGCCCGAGCGACAGCGACCGGCCGATCACGAACAGCACGCTCGGCCCCGGGATCGCGATGAGCACGACCGAGGCGAGGGCGAAGGCGACGAGCGAGTCGACGGGCGGCATCCCCGCAATCTAGCCCCGTGCGCCCGGCGCGGCGAGGACGATCTTCCGGCTCGCTGACGAGGGGTCGGGGAACGACCCGTGCCCGAAGACGATGCGCCGGGCGGCGGCACGACCGGGCGGCGTGCGCAGCGCGGCGACGCCGGCGGCGGCGACGGCGGGCGTGCGCACCAGCGACAGGCCGCGGCGCAGGGCGAGGCGCCCCCGGAACCGGGCGCGCAGCGCGGCGCCGTCGTACCGCGCGAGCTCGCGCCGGTCGCCGGTGCGCAGGGCGCGGTCGAGGACGTCGGCCGCGTGCGCGGACAGTCGCAGGCACGGGTCGAGCCCGCCCGCGGTGAGCGGCGAGACGGCGCCCGCGGCGTCCCCCACGAGCAGGCCGCGCGGCCCCGCGATGCGGCGCAGCAGCCCGCCCACGGGGATCGGTCCGGCGCGTCGCTCGACGGCGTCGGGCACGGGCACGCCCGCGAGGCCGGGCGCCGTGGCGGCGAAGCGCCGCAGCGCGTCGCGCAGGCCGTGCGGGTACCGGTCGGGGTACCCGGCGACGCCCACGTGCGCGTGCTGCCCGTCGTCGAGCACCCAGGCGAGGTAGCCGGGCGCGAGGCGCGGGTCGAGCACGCAGTGGAAGGCCGGGACGGTGTCCGGCCGGCTGCCGCGCGGCGGCACCTCGAAGACCTCCTCGGCGCCGACCAGCAGCTCGCGGTTGCGGTCGAGGCCCAGCTCGCGCGCGACGGCGGAGCGGGCGCCGTCGGCCCCGACGACGAAGGTCGCGCGCGCCTCGACGGGTCCGCCCGGGCCGTGCAGGAGGTGCACGTCGCCGCGCGAGCCGAGGTACCGGGTGCCGAGCTCGACGCGCACGCCCGCGACGGCGGCCCGCGCGGCCAGCTCCAGGTACAGCGCGGCCATGTCGCCCACGCGGAACTCGTCGTGCCTGCTGTCGAGGGTGACCGGGTCCCGGTGCGACGGCGGGTAGAGCACCATCCGCCGGACCGGTGGGCCGAGGTGCTCGGGCGGCAGGTCGAAGTCCTCCAGCGTGCGGCGCACGAAGATGCCGGTGGTGCGCACGGTGGTGTCGAGGCGGGAGCGCCGGTCCGCGAGGGCGACGTCGTGCCCGTGCCGCGCGAGCTCCGTCGCCGTCCACAGCCCGGCCAGCCCCGCCCCGACCACGAGCACGTCAGCCCGCATCGTGCGCACCCCCGTCGGGCTCGTCGTCGACCCACTCCAGCAGGTCGCCCGGCTGGCAGCCGAGCACGCGGCACATGGCCTCGAGGGTGGCGAAGCGGACGGCCTTGGCCCGCCCGTTCTTGAGGACGGCGACGTTGGCGGGCGTGAGCCCCACGCGCTCGGCGAACTCGCCGACGCTCAGCTTGCGCCGGGCGAGCTCCACGTCGAGGCGGACGACGATCGGCATCAGATCACCCCGTCGAGGTCGGTGCGCAGCTCCGTGGCCTGGCGCAGGAGCGCGCGCAGCACCACCATCAGCAGCCCCACGGCGGCGCCCACGAGCAGCACCCCGAGCAGCAGCGCGGCCAGCCCGGCCAGCCCTTCCGCGGCGACGAGCAGCGCGAACGCCACCAGCACGAGCAGCCACGCCCCGGCCACGGCCGCCACGATGCCGTTGACCCAGACCATCGCGTGGTCGGAGAAGATCCGGTCGTCGCGCACCATCGTCAGCAGCCGCCACGTGCACACGATGACCGCCTCGACGCAGGCAATGCCGACGACGGCGAGCACGAGGAGCGGCCAGCGCAGGGGAGCGAGGTCGGGGGACTCGTCGGCCATCCGTGCGAAGGCGGCGGGCAGCACGGCGACCTGGGTGGCGACGAGGGCGGCGAAGACCGCGATGAGCAGGCCGCGGAGCGGTCCGACGAGGCGCTGGGTGCGGGACATGGCGACGAGAGTGCCGTCACGACCTATCGAAAGTCAATAGGTATCGATCGCTTTGCAGCGTCTTCGCAGGATCTCCCCGCGGTCAGTCGTCGCCCTCGAACAGCCCCCCGTCGAGCAGCCAGTGGTAGCGCAGGCGCAGCGCGCGCTCGGTGCTCGCCAGGATCGTCGCGACCAGGAGCGCGACGTTGAGGCCCGCGGGCAACCGGACCGGCGAGGTGAACGTGCCGAACCGCTCGGCGACGGGCGGGACCTGCGAGATCTGCTCGACGATCTGCGGGACGCCGAGCACCAGCGCGACCGCGAGGACGACCCACGCGACCGCGCCGATCCCGCGGCTCAGGCCGGGGCGGTCGCGCTCCAGGCGGGCGCGGCGCCCCTCGGCGGAGGCGGGGTCGGGCTCGAGCTGACGCTCGCGGCCGTCGGGCGTCACGTAGTGGCAGCGGCGGAGCCCGTAGCTGCTGGTGGCCACCTGGACGACGCCGCCGGTGACCGGGAGCTCGGCGGGGAGCCTCGACGTCGCGGCGTGCAGCCCGTCGCGGTAGAGCCGGGCCCGCACGTCGCCGTCGTCGGAGTCGCCCCAGAGCCGCACGTCGACCGACCAGCGCTCGGGCACGCCGCCGTCGCCCACGAGGTCCAGGTGGAAGAGGGCCCGCGACAGCGGCTGCCACCATCGGAAGCGCTGCAGGGCGTGCCCGTCACCGGGCCTGATCCGTCGCGCGGCGCGCCGACGTCTGCGGTCCGAGAACATCCCGGGCAGCGTAGCCGGGCCGCCGACCCGTGGCCCGTCGGGCACGACGGGTGCACGATGGCTCGCGTGAGCACGCCCGAGACGCCGCCGCGGTCCCGCCTGGTACGCATGGCCGCCCGCGACCCGCAGGAGCCGGGCCGCACCGCGAGCCCGCTGGAGCTGTTCTTCGACCTGGTGTTCGTGGTCGCGGTGAGCGTCGCGTCGGTGCAGCTGCACCACGCCCTCACCGAGGGGCACGTCGGGAGCGGGCTGCTGTCGTACGGGATGGTGTTCTTCGCGATCTGGTGGGCGTGGATGAACTTCACCTGGTTCGCCACGTCGTTCGACACGGACGACTGGCTCTACCGGGTGCTGACGATCGTGCAGATGTCGGGCGTGCTCGTGCTCGCCGCGGGGATCGAGGGGGTGTTCGTCGACGGCGACTTCACCGTCGTCGTCGCCGGGTACGTCCTCATGCGCGTGGCGATGATCGCGCAGTGGCTGCGCGCCTCAGGCACGGACGGCCCCGCCCGCGCCGCGACGCGCGCCTACGCCGCGGGCATCGCCGTCGTCCAGGTCTGCTGGCTGGCGTTCCTCGCGCTGCCCCCGGGCTGGCAGGGCGCGGCGTGGGTCGTGCTCGCCGCGGCGGAGCTGGCCGTCCCGGTGGTCGCCGAGCGCCGCGGCCGCACCCCCTGGCACCCGCACCACATCACGGAGCGGTACGGCCTGTTCACCCTGATCCTGCTCGGCGAGAGCCTGCTCGCGTCGTCCAACGCGATCATCGAGGCGCTGCACGACGAGCAGGACCTCGGGTCCCTGATCTCGATCGCCGTGCTGACCGTCGTCGTGACGGCCGCGCTGTGGTGGATCTACTTCTGGCCGCCGCACCACCGCGCGCTGGGGCAGGACGCCCGGCTGTCGCGGTCGCTGCGCTACGGCTACGTGCACTACTTCGTCTTCGCCGCCGCGGGCGCGTTCTCCGCCGGCATCGAGGTGGAGATCGACGCGCTCACCGGGCACACCGCGCTGTCCGACGTCGGGGCGTCGTTCACGGTCACGATCCCCATCGCCGTGTTCGTGCTGGGCGTCTGGTGGCTCGCGATCCGCGACAACGCCGACCGCGTCGTCAACACGGTGGTCCCGGTGGGCGCGCTGCTGGTGCTGTGCGACCCGGTGATCCCGGTGCCCGTCACCCTCACCGCCGTGATCATGGTGGCGGTCGTCGTGGTGCTGGTGCTGCACCCGCCGCTCAGCGCGACGCGACCTCCGCGAGCAGGTCGGCGGCCGGGGCCGGGTGCACCAGCCATCCCAGGTGGCTCGAGCTGAGGTCGCGCACGTCGTACGGGTTGTCGGGGGTCAGCGCGTCGCCCTCGCGGATCAGCCGGTCCTGCATGGCGAGCGGCATGCTCGCGTCGTGGGTGAGCCGCACGAAGGTGCGCGGCACGCTGCCCCAGGTCGCGGCCTGCGCCCGGTCGTCCGGGGTGCCGGCGTCGAGGTTCTCGTCGGGCTGGAAGGTGTTGAGGAAGGTGCGGAACTCGTCGTCGGTGCCGTCGGCGAGGAACAGGGCCTTGAGGCTCGCGAGCACCTCCGGGTCGGCGGTGCGGAAGTTGCAGCGCAGCAGGCCGACGTCGGCCGGGCTCGCGGCGAGCGCCCCGGCGAGGGCGGCGGCGTCCACCGACGCCATCTCCGGCTCGGCGTTGTAGGCGGCCGCGTCGAGGTCCACCGGCGCCCATGCCGCCACGTACACGAGGCGGTCGACGAGGTCGGGCCGCGCGTTCGCCACCGCGGTGACGGTGGCGCCGCCGCGGCTGTGCGCGACCAGGACCACCGGCCCGTGGTGCCGCACCCGCTCCAGCACCTCGATCACGTGCGCCGCGTTGTCCGCGAGGGTCACGCCCTGGATCGCCCCGGGCGCCGTCGCGAGCCCGGCCAGGTCCTGCGGCGCCTGGTAGGCGGCGGGGAAGGTCGCCCCGAACCCGTGGCCCGGGAGGTCGACGGCGAGCGAACGGAGGCCGCGCAGCGCGAGCTCCGCCTGCAGCGGCGCGAAGGAAAACGAGTTGGCGAAAGCGCCGTGGACCAGCACGAACGTGGGAGACATGCGCCGAACCTAGCGGAGCGGGCGCGGCCCGCGAGACAGGGACATCCGCGCCCGATGCGTACGATCGTACACATCACCGGTACGCTCGTCGCCATGACCAAGGACCACTTCGCCGGCGACCCGCGCACGAACCACGAGCGGATGCTCGCGGGCGACCTGTACGTCGCGGACGACCCGGAGATCGAGCGCCGCGCCCTGCGGGCCGCGCGGCTGCAGGACGAGTACGCGCGCACGGCGCCGCACGACCCGGCGGGCGCGCGCCCGGTGCTCGAGGAGCTGCTCGGCACGCTGGGCGAGGGCGCGGTGATCCGGCCGCCGCTGTACGTCGACTACGGCGAGAACCTGCACGTCGGCCCGCGCACGTTCGTCAACTACCACCTCACCGCGCTGGACGTGGCGCCGATCGTCATCGGCGCGGACTGCCAGATCGGCCCGAACGTGCAGCTCCTCACGCCGACCCACCCGGTCGAGCCGACGCCGCGTCGCGACAAGCTCGAGGCCGCGAAGCCGATCACGCTCGGCGACAACGTCTGGCTGGGCGGCGGCGTCATCGTCTGCCCCGGCGTCACGATCGGCGACAACTCCGTGGTCGGCGCCGGCTCCGTCGTCACGCGGGACGTCCCTGCGAACGTCGTCGCCGTGGGCAACCCCGCGCGCGTGGTGCGCAGCATCGCGGAGGACGACGACGGGCGGACGGAT
Source organism: Isoptericola sp. NPDC060257 (assembly GCF_042726645.1). Lineage (NCBI taxonomy): Bacteria > Bacillati > Actinomycetota > Actinomycetes > Micrococcales > Promicromonosporaceae > Isoptericola > Isoptericola sp. NPDC060257. Next base: position 3,991 of record NZ_JBHXAW010000049.1, on the reverse strand, counting down.
GCCTGAGCGCGGGCACGGTCGAATCGATACGAGGATCGCGGATACGATCATCCGCATGCCCGCCCCGCTCCGCCGTCGCCTGTCGCTGTTCTCGCTGACGCTGCTCGTGGGGCTCGGCATGTCGTCGTGGATCACCCGCACGCCCGACGTCCGGGACGCGCTCGGCGCGTCGACCGCAGGGATGGGGCTGGTCCTCTTCGGCCTGTCCGTCGGCTCGATGACGGGCGTGCTGTCGGCGGGGCCGATCGTCCGCCGCCGGGGCGCCCGCCCCGTCATCCTGGTCGGTTCCCTGCTCGTGGTGGTGGGCGTCGCGGTCATCGGCTCGGCCGCGGCCGCCGGCCTCGCGGCGGGCGCGTTCGCCGGCCTGCTGCTCGTCGGGCTCGGCGGCGGGCTCGGCGAGATCGGGCTCAACATCGAGGGCGCGGCGCTCGAGGTGGACTCGGGGCGGCCGGTGCTGCCCGCGCTGCACGGCAGCTTCAGCCTCGGCACCGTCGTCGGCGCCCTCGCGGGCATCGCGCTCACGGCGCTCGACTTCCCCGTGGTGTGGCACCTGCTGGCGATGGCGGCCGTGATGGCCGCGCTCGTGGCGTGGGCGTTGCCGGGGATCCCGGCGGGCACCGGCCGCCAGGAGGCCCGGGAGGCGCGGGGGGCCGACGCCCCGGGCGAGCGCCGGCCCAACGTGTGGCGCGACGGGCGCCTGGTGCTCATCGGCGTCGTCGTGCTCGCGATGGCGTTCGCCGAGGGCGCCGCGAACGACTGGCTGCCCCTGCTCATGGTCGACGGCCACGGGATGTCGGCCACGCACGGCTCGCTGGTCTACGCGGGGTTCGCCGCGGCGATGACGGTGGGCCGGTTCGCGGGCGGGCCGGTGGTCGAGCGGTTCGGCCGCGCCGCGGTGCTGTCCGTGAGCGCGGTGTGCGCCATCGCCGGCATCCTCGCCGTCGTGTTCGCCCCGAGCCCGGTGATGGCGGGCGTCGCGGTGGCACTGTGGGGCCTGGGCGCGTCGCTCGGGTTCCCGGTCGCGATCTCCGCGGCGGGCGACGACCCGGAGCGCGGCGCCGAGCGGGTGAGCGCCGTCGCCACGAGCGGGTACCTCGCGTTCCTGGTGGGCCCGCCGCTGCTCGGCTTCCTCGGCGAGCACCTGGGGCTGCGGCTCGCGATGCTCGCCGTCGTCGTGCTGCTCGTCGTGGCGGTCTTCGCGGCCCGCGCGGCGGCGCCCCGGCCGGTCAGCCTTCCTGAGCGGCCAGCACCGCAGCCCGCTCGGCCTCGCTGAGCAGGATGCAGAACTCGTTGCCCTCCGGGTCGGCGAGCACCACCCAGCCGCCCTGGCCGTCCGGGCGACGGAGGTCGGCCACCTGGGTGGCACCGAGCGCGAGCAGGCGCTCCACCTCCTCGGCCTGCGTGCGGTCGGTCGGCCGCAGGTCGAGGTGCCCGCGGTTCTTCACCGTCTTGGGCTCCGGCACCTCGATGAACAGCAGGCGCCCGTGACTCTCGGCGGGCGCGGCGTGGCCGGCGGGCGGCACGATCATGCACTCCTCGTGGCCCGGCAGGTTGGGGTCGCCCGGCACGTCGACGTAGCCGAGCACCTGCTTCCACCACTCGGACTGGGCGTAGGCGTCGCGGCAGTCGAACGTCGTGTGCGAGATGCGTGAGGTCATCCCCGCATCCGACCACGACGGCGCCCCACGGTCCCGGCATTTTCGCCCGCGTCCCCCTATCCTGCGGGCGTGAGTGCCGAGGTCAACGCCACCGCCTGGTCCGTCGTCGGGTCGGCGGTGATCTGCGGCCTGTGGGTGCTCTGGCTGGTGCACTCGCTGCGGGTGGACCGCCGCCGCCTGCGCAACGGGTTCCTCGCCCTCGCCGTCGTCTACACCGGGGTCGGCCTGCTGGGTCAGCTCGTGGCCCTGGTGCCCGGCGGCACGACCGCCATGGGGCTGATCTCCTTCCTCCTGTTCGGCGTGCTCGGCCTGGGGCTCCTCGTGCTGCCGGTCTTCCTGGTGGTCAACGGGCTGACGATGGTGCGCCGCGAGCGCCGCAGCCTCGGCAACCTCCTGTCGCTGCTGGTCGGGGTGGCCATGCTGGCCGCGCCGTTCGTGGTCGCCGCCCCCGTACTGCTGCAGGCGCCGTGGGCCGTGGGGCTGGTCGTCGGGCTGGCGATGGGCACGGCGTGGCTGGGGTTCGTCTTCCTGGGCTTCGTGACCCAGACGCTGCTGTACCGGCGGTACGCCGAGCGTGTTCCCGCGCACGGCGTCATCGTGCTGGGGTCCAAGGTGGTGGGCGGACGGGTGCCGCCGCTGCTCGCGGCCCGCCTCACCACGGGGCGGGAGGCGGCCGAGCGCCTCGGGTCGGACGGCGTCCCGGTGCCGATCGTCCCGTCCGGCGGGCAGGGCGCGGACGAGGACCGCCCCGAGGGTGTCGCGATGGGGGAGTGGCTCGTCGACCGCGGCGTCCCCGCCGACCGCGTGCTCGTCGAGGACCGGGCGCGCACCACCCGCGAGAACCTCACCCTCGGCGTCGCCGTCCTGCGCGAGCACGGCACGGAGGGCCCGTACCTCCTCGCGACGAACAACTACCACGCGCCGCGCGCCGCCATGGAGGCGATGGACCTCGGCCTCGACGTGCACGCGGTGGGGGCGCCGACGGCGGGCTACTTCTTCCCCAGCGCCTACCTGCGCGAGTTCGTCGCGGTGCTGCGCCGCCGCCCCGCGGTGCACGTCGTGGCGGCGGCGGGCATCGCCCTCGTGGTGCTCCTGGTGACCGTGGTGGCGGTCGCCGGGATCTAGCGCCCGTCTCCCCGAGGGGTGGTGCGGCGCGCGGCGGGCGTCAGGGGTTCAGGAGCCGGCGGGTGCGGTCGTCGGCAGGCAGGAACGTCTCGAGGTGGAGACCGTGGAGGGTGACGTCGGAGGCGCTCTCGATCTGGCTGGCCACGCTGAACATCCGGAGCACCTCCCCGCCTGCCTCGATCTCCAGCGGGACCACCGGGTCGACCGACGGTCGGGTGGGGGGCTCACCGTCGCAGGGGTAGCCGACGACGTCTTCTCGGAGCGCGACCAGGTCCTTGTCGCCCCCGGTGCGGGCGATGCGTTGCTCGAGCTGGTGAAGCAGGTGCTTCCGCCAGGTGGGCAGGTTGCGGATGCGTGGCGCGAGTCCCTGCGGATGCAGACAGAGTCGGATCACGTTCAGCGGAGGCTCGAGCAGCCTCGGGTCGCAGCCGGCGACCAGCGCATCGACGGGTCGATTGGCATCGACCACGTCCCAACGGTCGTCGAGGAGCAGCGCCGGGTACGGCGCGTGGGCGTCCAGCAAGGACCGCAACCCGGCCATCACCGGCGCGAGCGCCTCGTCGTCGGTGGCACGGTGCGGGTACCGGGGAGCAAAGCCCCCCGCGAGCAGAAGTCGGTTCTGCTCGCCCAGGGGTACCTGCATCACCTCGGCCAGCCGGACGATCATCTCCGGGGTCGGCCGGGACCGTCCGTTCTCGATGAAGCTCACGTGCCGGGTGCTCACCTCCGCCTGGTTGGCGAGCGCGAGCTGGCTCAAGGATCGCAGCTCACGCCAGCGGCGCAGCTCGGTGCCGACCGTTGGAGCCATCACCGTCGAGGTCATGGGAGGAGCGTAGGCAGCACCCGTCGAGGGCCACCATGACCTCGGAGGTCATCGACCGGACGTCCGACGAGCGGCGAGTCTTCGGGTGCACCGTCATTCGAGAAGGGAAGACGCCATGAACGAGATCGTGACCCGCTACCTCGACACCTGGAACGCCACCGACAGGTCGGCCCGCGCCGAGCTCCTCACCAGCCACTGGGCCGAGGACTGCGCCTACGTCGACCCGCTCGCCGAGGCACAGGGCCGCGAAGCGGTCGAGACGACCATCCAGGCCGTCCAGGCTCAGTTCCCCGGGTTCGTCTTCACCCCCGTCGGCGACATCGATGCTCACCATCAGCAGGTCCGCTTCCAGTGGGGCCTCGGACCGGCCGGCGAGGAGCCCGTC
>NZ_JBHXAW010000048.1:0-20322 GCF_042726645.1 Isoptericola sp. NPDC060257 | reverse complement strand
GTTGGCGCGATGGATGCTCCCCCGGGCGCGGACGAGGTCGCGCAGGAACTCCCCGAGGGCGCCGGGGGCCGCGGTCTGCGCGAGGTGCGCGCCGACGGTGCGCACGTCCCAGCCGGAGCAGAGGCTCGGCGCGGCGAGCTGCGAGACGTCCAACGCCTCGAGCAGGTCGGCGACGGCGCGCCGCCGCTCGGCGGTCGCGGCGAACACGTCCGCCGGTGTCGATCCGTCCAACGCCGGTCCTCCCAGGTGCGGTCGAGGCGATCCTGCCGACGAGCAGTCTGGACGGGCGGGCGCCCGGCCGCGACACGTGGCTCGGTCGGCTGCCGGTCGAACCGTGCGTGCGGCGGCGGTCGACGTCAGGCCGGCGGCACCTCGACGCTGATGTTGGCACGCTCGGTGCCCGGCGGGTCGCCGAGGGTCGCCCAGAAGTCGGTGTCGCGCATCCAGCCGGGGAGGCCGGCGGGGAGGTCGCGGCTCGGGATGGCGGGCAGCTCGGCGGGCGTGAAGTCGGCGCCGTAGGGGACGAGGGGGCGCGCCTCGTCGGGCTGCTGGACCCTCGCGTGCAGCCGCCCCAGCGCCACGTTCCAGTTGTCGAGCAGGTCCCGGCGGCTGATCGGCCCGCCCGGTTTGTCCGCCGTCGGGTGCAGGGCTCGCTGATGGAACACGGAGACGTCGGCGCCCTCGGGCGAGGTCACGAACGTGCGCCAGGCCTCGAAGGCCGGGGTGCCGAAGGTCACCACCGCCTCGATGCGGCCCGGCGCGAGCGCCGCCGCGAACCACCGGTGGCGGTAGGCGACGACCTCCGGGTCGTTCAGGTGGGGCAGCGCCATCTTCTGGTTGTAGATGCCGTACAGGAACGCGTTGACCATGAGGTAGCTCGAGGTGAACCCGAGCTTCTCGACGAAGCCCTGCACCCGCCGTCCCGCCTGCCCGGACAGGATGCGCCGGGTGAACGCCTCGGTCTGGGCCGGGTCCTGCCCGACGACGAGCAGCCTGGCGGTGCCGTTCACGCGGCCCCGGTAGAACACGGGCCCCCACAGCGAGCGGAAGCCGTCGGCGCCACGGAACACCGTGTCGTCGGGGTAGCGGCGGCACAGCGTCCGGAACCGGCCGGTGGGCCCGGGGTCGAACGGGTCGGTGATCATGGCGCCTCCTCACCGACAGGGAGCGCCGCGCGGCGTCCGCACGCACGCGCGGGACCGGGTGAAGTCGGTGCGGGCAGCCGGTGAGACGCTGTCGCCCGTGCCGACAATGAGGGAGCAGTCCCGGTGCGGGCGCCCGCCCCGCCGGGGTCGACCTCAGGGGGACGGCCATGGCGCAGCTGGTCATCACCGGGAACGTCGCGACGATGGCGCAGGGGGCGACGGCGTCCCCGGTGCCCGGACGGGTCTGGATCGACGGCGACACCGTCGTCGACGTCACGACCGGGCGCCGGCGGGTCGCCGGCTTCTCGCGGGCCCCGGAGGTCGACGTCGGCGACGCGGTCGTGCTGCCGGGGTTCGTCGACATGCACAACCACCTGGCCTACAACGCCCTGCCGCTCTGGACGGAGCCAGGCCGCACCGAGCCGTGGCTGCACAACAAGCACTGGCCGGACGCCGACACCTACACCGAGTCGATCACCGAGCCGGCCTGGGTGTACGCGAAGGCCTGCCCCGAGGCCCTGCTCGCCTACGTGCAGGTGCGGGCGATGGCCGGGGGAGCGACCGCGGCGCAGGGGTGGCCCACCGCGAACCGCGGGTACCGCACCGTGATGCGCAACGTCGACGCCGAGGACGTCGGCACCGGCCGGGACGACCTGATCTACACGTCGGTGGTCACCAAGACGGGCGAGGCGCTCACCACGGCCGTCCGACGCATGGCCGCCGGCTCCGGGTTCATCTACCACTGCGCGGAGGGGCGCCGCGGCTCTCGCGTCCTGTCCGACTACACGGACCTCGACCGCGCCGACGGGCTGCTCCCCACCCTGCTGGCCGTGCACGCCTGCGCGGTGGACGCGGACGGGTGGGCCCGGTGGGACGCCGCCGAGGCGGGCGGCGTCGTCTGGTCGCCGCTGTCCAACCTCCTGCTCTACGCCGAGACGACGCTCGTCGACGACGCGCGCGCCCGCGGGATCACCGTGTGCCTGGGCAGCGACTGGGGCCCGTCGGGCACGAAGAACCTCCTCGGCGAGATGAAGGTGGCCCGCATCGCCGCCGACCACCTCGGCTACGACCTCACCGACGCGCAGATCGTCGAGATGGTCACCAGCAACCCCGGCACGCTGCTGGAGCGGTGCTGGCACCGACCCGTCGGCCGCCTCGTCCCGGGGGCGCTCGCGGACGTCACCGTGGTGCGGGGACGGGGGCGGGGCGACGCCTGGACGCGCGTCGTCGCCGCCCGGGAACGGGACGTCGCCCTCGTCGTCGTCGGCGGCGTCGCGCGCTACGGGGACACGAGCCTCATGACGGCGGCCGCCGCGCCGCCCAGCTTCGCCGCCACGGTCGGGGGCCGACGGCGCCGGGTCGCGCTGCCGGACCCCGCGGACCCGCAGCGGGCCTGGTCGTGGCGGGCGGTCCTGGACACGCTGCGGGAGGTGCAGCAGGACCCCCAGCAGGCCATCGCGACCGCCCAGGCGCGCGCGTCCGCCGGGCCACGCTTCGCGGAGGACGCCGAGCTCGAGCTCTTCCTCGACATGCCCGACACCCGGCGCACGGGCCGCGCGGGGCCGCCCAAGGACCCGGCCACGGTGCGGATACCGCCGGTGCCGGCGCCGGAGCACGACGCCGCGTACTTCGACCTCCTCGACGCCGCGCCGATCCCGCAGGGCGTGCTCGCCCCGCTGCGCGCGAGGTTCGGGCAGTGACGACCCCGAGCCCGGCGGCGCTCCGGGCACGCGCCGGCAGCCGCCTCGACGACGTGGTGCCCGCGAGGGCCGAGCCCGGACCCGAGCCGGTGGCGCTCACCGCGACGCAGCAGCACGACCTCGTCGACCTCTGGACCACGCTCCTCACCGACGTGTACGTGCACGCCGGGCAGAAGCGCGCGCTCTACGGCTACGACCCGCTGCGGGCGCTCGCGGCCCTGCGCCGGGAGCTTCCCCTGCTCGACAGCGCCGGGTTCCTCCGGGCCCTCACCAGGGTGGTCAACCGGCTGCGCGACCAGCACACCCAGCTGTTCGTGGGCGCGCCGGGGGCCGAGCCGTACGTCGCGGCGCTGCCCTTCCTCGTGGAGCCGTTCGGCCCGTACACGTCCCCCACGTTCCTGGTCACCAAGACGACGGGCGAGGTGCCCGACCCGGCGTTCGCCCCCGGGGTGCGGCTCACCACCTGGAACGCCGTGCCCTTCACCCGGGCGGTCGACCTGTTCGCCGACACCCTCACCGGGGGCCGGCCGGACGCGCGCCGGGCGCGGGCCCTCGAGACGCTCACCCAGCGGCCGCTCGCCTACCTGCCCCCGCCGGACGAGCTGTGGGTCGACGTCGGCTTCCGTCTTCCCGGGGACCCGGCGGGCGACCCCGACCGCACCGCCCGGTTCGCGTGGCGGGCGATCCGCCCGGGGGCCGCCGCGACCGCCGACGACCGGGTCGCGACCCGGACGCGCCGCGGGATCGACGTCGTGGGCGAGACCGCCCGCCGCGCCCGCAAGCTGTTGTTCGCCACCGACCTGTGGGAGGGCGACCGGCAGGGCGTCCAGCCCCGGGCGAAGGGCTCCGGCTGGCTGCGCACCAGCGTGGCAGACGCCCTCGCCGCCCGGCCGGTGACGACGTCGCACGGCACGTTCGGCTACCTGCGCATCTGGACGTTCGACGTGCGCCACCCCGGCCGGTTCGTCGACGAGGTCGCCCGGCTCCTGCGCCGGCTGCCCCAGGAGGGGCTCGTCGTCGACCTGCGCTCCAACCCGGGGGGCGTCGTCGACGCGGCCGAGCGGCTGTTCCAGCTCTTCACGGACCGGCACGTCGAGCCGGTGCGGTTCGCGTGCCGCGCGACGCCGGCGATGGCCGACCTGGCCGAGGCGGACGGCAACGGCGCCGACCTCGCCGACTGGGCGGGCTCCCTGCGCGCGGCCCTCGACCTCGGCGAGGAGTTCTCCCAGCACCTGCCGCTCGCCGACCCCGACCTCTGCAACGGCGCGGCCCGCGCCTACCGGGGACCTGTCGTCGCCGTCGTCGACCCCAACACCTACTCGTGCGGCGACCTGTTCGCGGCCGGGATCGTGGACCACGGCATCGGGCGGGTGGTCGCCGTGGGCGCCGCGACCGGCGGGGGCGGCGCGAACGTCTGGACCGGTGACGACGTCCAGTACGCCTACCACGCGGCCCACCGCACGCTCCCGCCCCTGCCGCCCGGGGTCGGCTTCGCGATCGCGGTGCGACGGATGGTCCGGTCCGGCACCTCCGCGGGCCTCGCGATCGAGGACGTCGGGGTGGCCGGCGAGGAGCGGTACGACATGACCGAGCGTGACGTCGTGGACGGGAACCCCGACCTGCTCGAGCACTGCACGTCGCTCCTCGCCGCGGGCTAGCGGTGCTGACCGGCGCGTCCGGGCAGTCCGGGAACGGTCTCGGACTCGTCCGCGTACGGCGCGAGCAGCAGCGAGGCGGTGGCCCACCCGCGTGCCAGCAGCCCCGCGTCGGAGTCCGGCTCGGTGGACCTTTCGGTGCCCTCGTAACGGACGACGAGGCCCGGGTCGTGGTCGCTCCGCGCGATGCGCGCGTGGACCGCGCCGAAGGTGGCCAGGGGTGCCTGTCGCAGCCCGCGCAGGCCGTCGCGCGGCACGTCGGGCACGTTGATGTTGAGCGTCCGCCTGCTGCGGGGGTGTTCCAGCAACCACGCCAGGGCGTGCGCCGCGACGTGCTCCGCCGTGTCCCAGTGCTCGGGCGCGGCCGCGTCGAGGGAGACGGCGAGAGACCGCATCCCGAGCGAGGCCCCGGACAGCGCCGCCCCCACGGTGCCGGAGTGGAGGACGGCGTTGCCCACGTTCGGTCCGCGGTTCACCCCGGACAGGACGACGTCGGGGACGTCGCCGAACGCCCCGTACGCCGCCACGAAGGTGATGAGAGCGGGGTCGGCGGCCACCGCCAGAGACCGCAGGCCCGCGGGCAGCCCGGGAGCCTCGTGCTGCTCGACGATCAGCTGACCGCCCTCCTGCGCACCGTGCAGCGCGGCGGACGCGCCGGAGGACTCCTCGCGGGGGGCCACGACGACGGTGTCGAGGCCGAGGGAGACCGCGCAGCGCGCGAGGACCGCGAGACCAGGGGAGTCGATCCCGTCGTCGTTCGTCACCAGTGCCAGCATCGTGGTCCTTCCTGTCGTGCGGTGGTCCCGGTGTCACCCGAGATCGTCGACCGTGACCCGTTCGGCGAAGCTCTCGATCTCCGCGCGGCTGCCGGTGCCGAGGCCGTGCCGGGCGACGTTGAGGGCGCCCGCCGCAGCACCGAGGCGCACCGCGTCGACGACGGGCAGCCCGCGGCCGACACCGACCGCGACGCCGGCCGTCATCGAGTCGCCCGCGCCTCGGTGGTCGACCGTCGAGACGGGCGGCGTGGTCAGCGCGGCCGTGCCGTCGGCGGTGACCAGGAGCGTCGGCTCGTCGGCCCGGGAGACGACGAACGCGTCGAGGCCGTCGGCGACCCAACGGCCGGCGGCCGCCCGGAGGGCGGGGACCGAGTCGGCGTCCGCCAGATCGTCGTCGACCATCTCCTCGTGGCTCATCTTCAGCACGGAGAGCGTCGCGCGGTCGATGGCGGCGGCCAGGCCCCCGCTCAGGTCAGCCACGACCGGCGTGCCCGAGGCCGCGACGTCGCGTGCGAGGCGGGTGAGGTAGTCCTGGGGCAGCTCGACGCCGTGCTGGGTCCCGGTCAGCACGCACACGTCCGCCTCCAGCGCCGCCACCAACGACGTGCCGTAGAGGTCGTCCAGCGCGTGCCGGTCGAGCGGCACCGACGGCATGACCACGTGGTGGGGATCGTCTCCGTGGCGGCGGTCCCGCACCAGGGCGCCACCCCCGCCGCGACGCGTCGGCCGCACCTCCAGCTCGCGGGTGCGGGCCAGGTGCGCGGCGATCTCGCCGGTCTCTCCGCCGAACGCCCCGCACACCACGACCTCGGCGCCCAGCGACCGTGCCATGGTCGCGACCCACAGTCCCTGACCGCCCGGGTGGACGTGGACCTCCGGCGCGTCGCGGACCGGGTCGGTCTCGATCTCGATCGTGAGCAGCGGCTCGGGGGCGATGACGCAGACCCTGGGCGTGGACGGCATGCCTGGACCGTAGGCGCAGGTGCCCGTGCCCGCCCGAGGGGACGACCCGAGCCTTCCTCTCGTCCCCACCCGCCGGCCCGAGGAACGACGACCCCGGTGAGACGTTCGTCCCCCAGCATCTCGGACGTCGCGCGCGCCGCCGGTGTGTCGATGGGCACGGTGTCGAACGTCCTCAACGGCACGGTGCGCGTCACCCCGGCGACCCGGGCCCGGGTCGAGGCCGCGATCCGGGAGCTCGGGTTCGTCCGCAACGGCGTCGCGCGGTCGCTGGCGGCCGGCCGGAGCTCGACGCTCGGCTTCGTGATCATCGACCTCGCGAACTCCTACTTCCTGGACATCGCGCGAGGCGCCGAGGAGGAGGCCGGCCGGGCGGGGTTGAACCTGCTGCTGGCGAACTCCGACATGTCGAAGGAGAAGCAGAGCACGTACGTCGACCTGCTCGCCGTGGGCGTGCTGCAGTCGCTGCTGCTGTCGTCCTCGCTGCGGGCGCCGGACGACGTCGCGATCATCGGCTACGACGACAACCGCGCCGCGTGGGACTCCGCCGTCCCGCTGTCGACCGTCCGGCAGCCGGGGGAGGCGGTCGGCCGGGAGGCGGTGCGGCTCCTGCTGGAGGAGCTGGAGACCGGGCCCGAGGCCCACCGGCACCGGCTCGTCACGTGCGAGCCGCGGCTCGTGGTGCGCGCGAGCACCGCCGGCCCGTCCTGACCGGCCGGCAGGATCAGCCGCCCGCCGGGGGCCGGCCGTCGATCAGCTCGCTCAGTCCGGTGCGGAACCGCTCCGTGTCGTCGAGGTCGATCGGCCGCAGGCGCCGCGTGATCCCCGGCCCCGCGGCCAGCGAGATCCAGTGGCGCTTGTTCATGTGGTAGCCGGCGGTCACGGTCTCGAGCTCCTGGCGGAGCGCCTCGCCGTCGTCGGGCGCGCACTTGAGCGTCACGAGCGGGGTGCCCGTGACCTCCGTGGTCATGCAGAAGACCTTCGCCCGGACCTTGAACACGTCGTGCTCGGGCCCGAACGGCCAGGTGCGGGTGACGCCCGGCAGCGCGAGCGCGGTGGCGGCGGCGACGTCCTGGTGCTGCGTGGGGCCCACGCCGTGTCAGTCCTGTCGGGACGTGCGCAGCGCGTCGCCCTCGACCTCGGCGGCGCTCCAGAAGTTGCGGAGCATCTCCTCGGGGGTGAGCAGCGAGTCGCGGTGCTCGACCGGCTCCTCGGCGCCCGCGATCGCCTTCACCTCGTCGTGGATCCGCTCCATGGAGCTGTCGAGGGACGACGCGACGTCGGCGGCGAGCTTGAGCGAGTCCGTGAGGTGGCGCGGCACGTCGCGCGCGTACTTGTAGTAGATCTTGTGCTCCAGGCTCGCCCAGAAGTCCATGGCGATGGTGCGCAGCTGGATCTCCACGATGACGTGCTCGACCCGGTCGGACAGGTAGACCGGCACCTGCACGATGAGGTGCAGGGACTTGTAGCCGTTCGCCTTGGGGTGGGCGATGTAGTCGCGCTCCTCCAGGACCGTGAGGTCGGCCTGGTTCATGAGCATGTCCCGCACCTTGTAGATGTCGGAGACGAAGCTGCAGGTCACCCGCACGCCGGCGACGTCGAACATGTGCTCGCGCACGCCCTCGGGCGTCAGCGGGATGCCCTTGCGCCGGCACTTGGCGACGATCGACTCGAGCGACTTGAGGCGCGAGCTGACGTGCTCGACCGGGTTGTAGTTCTGCATGTGCCGGAACTCGTCGCGCAGGATCGAGATCTTGGTCATGACCTCGTCGATCCCGAACTTGTACGTCAGCACGAGCCGCCGCAGGCGGTCGACGAGAGCCCGGATCTCCGCGGCCTCGGGGGAGTGGTGCGGGGTCTCCGGTGCTGCGTCCTGGGAGGCGCCGTCCCGGTGCTCGTGCGGTGCGTCCTGCCGTGCGTCCTGCCGTGCGTCCTGCCCTGCGTCCTGGCTCACGGGCACCACGGTAGCCAGGTTTCCTGGCGCTCGAGAATCCGATAAAACCGGTCGGGACTGTTCGGTATTCGAGACGGTCGGGACGAACTGTTGACACCCCCCTTCCGGAGACCTACGTTCCTGCGCACCGGGTCGGACGACCGCGGCGCCCCAGGTGGTGCGGCCGGACGTCCCGGGTGGTCACGAGCTCCGACGCGAAGCCCCGGCTCGTCGGACGGCAACCCCCAGCGCGGGCGGGTGCCCCGGGTGAGGACCAGGCCGGCCGTCGCCGACGGCACGGCAACACGCGACCCCCGCCCCGGCGGGGAGCAGGAGAGGACGAGCATGCACCGCGACGCCACCACCGTGCGCCCCCTGTCGTCCCGGCACGTGCCGTCCGCCTCGCCGGTGACCTCGGCGTCCGCCCGGGCGTGGTGTCGACGCCGCTGATCGCGGCCTGATCGTCCGCCCCTCGCGGCGGACGACCCTCCTCGACGGCCCGGCACCTGCCGGGCCCCGGCCGCAGACGGCCCCGCCCGCCGGTCCCGGCGGGCCTTCCTCCCCGTGCCCTCCCGGCGGTGGCGCGCACCCGCAGGTCCACGACCCGCGCCCGAGTGCGTCCGTCCGCCGCGCCCTGATCGGAGCCGACGTGCCCTCCTCCCTGCCCTCGACGTCCACCCCCAGCACCCCGTCCGCTCTCGTCGTCGGCGTCGACCTCACGGCGGCCGGCGCCCGGCCCGGCGTGCACCGAGCGCGCGGCATCGTGCAGCCCCGGTCGTTCGACGCCGAGCGCTTCGTCCAGCTCGTGCGCACCGCCGACGGCGGCGGCCTCGACCTCGTCACCCTCGACGAGGGCTTCCTGCTGCACCCGGGCCGGCGGCAGGTGACCGGGCGGCTCGACGCGGCCGTGGCCGCCGCACGGGTGGCCCCCCACACGACGCGGGCCGGGCTGGTCGCCGCCGTCGACACCGCGCACGTGGACCCGGCGCACGTCGCCCAGGCCGTCGCCCGCGTCGACCAGGCGAGCTCCGGCCGTGCCGGGTGGCAGGTCGGGCTCCCCACCGGCGCCGTGGTGCAGGACGACGCGTGGGCGGAGCAGGCCCGCGGCGTCGCGGCACAGGTCGTGCGGCACTGGGACGGGCTCGCGACGGGGACCGGGCCGAACGCGGGTGACACCGCCGGCGCCGTCGCCGTCGACGACGAGGGGCGCTTCCGCGTGGACCACGACGGCATCCGCTTCGCCGTGCGCCGGCACCGGCCTGCCGAGAGCCGGGCCGCCGACGGGCCCCGGGGCGCCGGGACGCGGCAGGGCCGGCCGCCCGTCGTCGTCTCCGCCCGGAGCGAGGCCGCGCTCGACCTCGCCGCCCGGACGGCGGACGTCGTGCGCGTCGCGGCCACCGCGCCGGCCCGCGCCGTCCGGCTGCGCTCCCGGCTGCGCGACGCTGCCGAGGCCGCGGGCCGCGACCCCGACACGCTGCGCGTGCTCACCGAGGCGTACGTCGTGCTGGCCGAGGACCGCGCCAGCGCGCAGGCGCGGCTCGAGCTGGTCGAGGCCCTCGAGGGCCCGGAGATCTCCGGCGGGCTGCTCGTGGTGGCCGGCACCCCCGACGACCTCGCCGAGACGATCGTGGACTGGCGGGACGCCGGCGCGTCCGACGGGTTCCTGCTGCGGCCCTCGTCGCTCGGCCCGGACCTGGACGCCCTCGTCGACGGTGTGCTCCCGCGCCTCGTGCGCGACGGCGTGCGGGCGGTGGCGTCACCGGCGCCGCGCACGCTCCGCGCGACCCTCGGGCTGCCGGACGTGGGGCCTGCCGGCAGCGCCGGCAGCGCCGTCGTCGCCCCCGCGTCGGCGCACGCGCGGCCGCGCGCCCGGGCGGGCCGCACCGCCGACTCCCGGCTGGTGCGCGCGTGACCGCCCGCACCCACGCCCGCCACGTCGCCCCCGCCGCCCGCGTCGCCGACACCCGCCGCGACGCCGCACGCCCTCTTGTGACCGGAGGTCCCCGATGACCGTCACCGACGCACCGCGCGTCCGCCCCACCGACCCCGCAGGCGCCCCTGCCCACGCACCGGCCGCCGATCCTGCCGCCGGTCCTGCCGTGGCCCGGCGCGCGCGCCGGCGGGCCGACCGCGAGCGCGCGCTCGCCGCGCCCCACGGCTGGCTGAGCCTGGCGGGGTTCCACTGGCTGCCCTCGCGACCGGAGCCGCTGCCAGGCGTGCCCGGGCTGTGGCTCGCCGACGCCGCCGGCGCGCACCTGCGGCCGGGGGAGACCGGCGGTCCCCGGGTCCGGGGGCCGGAGGTCGTGGACGGCGCGTACGACGGCGACGTCCCCGAGGGGGGCAGCGTCGTCCTGGGGACGTTCCTGCCCTCCGGGCGCGAGCCCGTCGACGGCGCCGACCCGGACCACCAGCAGGCAGGGGAGACGGCCGCGGTGGCGATCGAGCTGGTGCGGCGCACCGGACGCCTCGCGATCCGGCTGCGCGACCCGCACGCCCGCACGCGCCTCGACTTCGCCGGGGTGCCCGTCTTCGACCACGACCCCTCGTGGGAGGTCGAGGCGCCCGTCCGCCTGTACGACGAACCCCGCGAGCTCGTGGTCGGGGCCGCCCGCCCCGGCCTGGTGCACCGGCTGCAGGCGGTCGGCGAGCTCGACCTGACGCGCGGCGACCGGACGGTCACGCTCGTCCTGACCGGCTCCCCGGGGGGCGCCCCGACGCTGCTCTTCAGCGACGAGGCCCCTGGCGTCGCGCCCTGGCGCGTGGCGCGCCCCGAGCTCCCCGGGTCCCTGACCCCGGGCGACACGGGCGTCGCGTGCCTCGACCTCAACCACGCCGTCAACCTGCCGTACGCGTTCAGCGACCACGGCACGTGCCCCGCCCCGCCCCCGGGCAACCACGTCCCGTTCGCCGTCACGGCGGGGGAGAGGGCGCCGCGATGACCGCCGTCACGACGCCTGGCGCACAGACTCCTGGCGCACAGACTCCTGGCACACAGACTCCTGGCGCACAGGGTCCGGGGCCCGCAGCACCGGCTCGGGACGCCGCGGCCACCCCGTACGCGGCCCTGCGCATCGTCCCCGCCCGCCACCCGGGGCGCTGGGTCGCGACGGCCGGCGTGGCCGTGCTGCTGGCGATGGTCGTCAGCTCGCTGCTCACCAACGACCGGTGGGAGTGGGACGTCGTCGCGCAGTACCTCACCTGGCCCTCGATCCTGTCCGGCGCCTGGGCGACGATCCGGCTCACGGCCGCGGCGTCGGTGGTGGGCTTCGCGCTGGGCACCGTGCTGGCGCTCATGCGGCTGTCGCGCTCGCCGCTGCTCGTCGGGGTGTCGTGGGCGTACACGTGGGTGTTCCGCTCCGTGCCCCTGCTGCTGCAGCTGCTGCTCTGGTACAACCTCGCCTATCTGTATCCGCACCTGAGCCTCGGCGTGCCGTTCGGCCCCGAGTTCCTCTGGTTCGACACCCTCGGCGTCATCGACAAGTTCGGCGCCGCCATCCTGGGCCTGGGGCTCTCGCAGGCCGCGTACTCCGCCGAGATCGTGCGCGCCGGCATCCTCAGCGTCGACCAGGGGCAGCAGGAGGCGGCCGCGTCGCTCGGCATCCCGCGCCGGCGCCAGGTGACCCGCATCGTGCTGCCGCAGGCCATGCGCTCGATCGTGCCGACGGCCGTCAACGAGGTCATCGGCCTGCTCAAGGGCACGTCGATCGTCTACGTCCTGGCGTACGGCGAGCTGTTCTACATCGCGTCCGTCATCTACGGCCGCAACGGCAAGGTCGTGCCCCTGCTCATCGTCGCGGCGATCTGGTACCTGGTGCTGACCACGCTGATCACGATCGTCCAGTACTACGTCGAGCGGCACTACGCGAAGGGCGCCGTGCGCACCCTGCCGCCCACGCCCCTGCAGCGGCTGCGCTGGTCGTCCGCCGTGGCCGTGGCCCGCCTCACCGGCCGCCCGGTGCCCTCGCACGTGCCGCCGGCGTTCGCGGCCCGCGCCCGGGTCGGCGTCCTCACCCGCACGACCCGCACCTCGGGAGGCCCCGCATGACCGCCACGACGACGCGCACGACGGCGCACGACGGCGCGGCGGGCCGGGTCGAGGTGCACGGCCTGCGCAAGAGCTTCGGCACCCTCGAGGTGCTCCGGGACGTCGACCTCACCTTCGAACCCGGCACCGTCACCGTCGTCCTCGGGCCGTCGGGCTCCGGCAAGTCCACGCTGCTGCGCGCGATCAACCACCTCGAGAAGGTCGACGCCGGCTTCGTCACGGTGGACGGCGACCTCGTGGGCTACCGACGCCGGCACACCCGACGTGGCGGCCGCCGGGGCGACGTGCTGCAGGAGCTCAAGGAGCGGGAGATCCTCGGGCAGCGCACCCGCATCGGCTTCGTCTTCCAGAACTTCAACCTGTTCCCGCACCTCACCGTGCTGGAGAACGTCGTCGAGGCGCCGCTGTCCGCGCAGCGCCGCTCCCGCGCCGAGGTGGTGCCCGAGGCCCGCGAGCTGCTCGACCGCGTCGGGCTCGCCGACAAGGCGGACGCGCGACCACGGCAGCTGTCCGGCGGGCAGCAGCAGCGCGTCGCGATCGCCCGCGCCCTCGCGCTGCGGCCCCGGGTGCTGCTCTTCGACGAGCCGACCTCCGCGCTCGACCCCGAGCTGGTCGGCGAGGTGCTCGAGGTCATCAAGGACGTCGCGAGCACCGGCACCACCCTCGTCGTCGTCACCCACGAGATCGGCTTCGCCCGCGAGGTCGCCGACAACGTCGTCTTCATGGACGGCGGGGTGGTCGTCGAGCAGGGGCCGCCCGCCGAGGTGCTCTCCCGCCCGCGCCACGCCCGCACCCGCGCCTTCCTCGACAAGGTCCTCTGACCTTCTCCGGCCCCAGACGCCTTCCCACGACCGCTCACATCCCCCTGACCTGCGGCCCCGGCCGCACACCCATCCCCTGGAGACACCCGTGACCGCACCGACCCGCCGAGCCCGCGCGCTCGCCCTGCTCGCCACCGTCCCCCTGCTGGCACTCACGGCCTGCGCCGGTGTGAGCACCTCGGCCCCCGAGGCCGCCGGCACCGGCGACGGCGCCGAGGCCCCCGCCGGCACCAGCTCCGAGGGAGCCGCCGCAGCCGGGCTCGAGGTCAGCACCAGCCCCGACCAGGACCGGATCCGGTCGACCGAGTCGGCCGAGGCCGTCGGCCTGCTGCCGGAGGCGTTCGCGGACAAGGACGACTTCGTCGTGGCCGTGAGCGCCGGCGCGGCGCCGCCGCTCGGCTTCTTCGCCGACGACGACAAGACCCCCATCGGCAACGAGACCGACATCGCGCAGCTCGTCGCCGACGGCCTCGGCAAGGACCTGCGCCTCGAGGTCAAGGCCTGGGCCGACTGGCCCCTGGCCCTGCAGTCGGGCGACGTCGACGCCGTCATCTCCAACGTCACCGTGACCGAGGAGCGCAAGGAGACGATCGACTTCTCCTCCTACCGCAACGACGAGCTGGGCTGGCTCACCAAGGCGGGCTCCGACGTCCCGGAGATCGCCGAGCGGCAGGACGTCGCGGGGCTGCGGGTGGGCGTCGGCTCAGGCACCAACCAGGAGAAGATCCTGCTCGAGTGGAACGACCAGAACGTCGCCGAGGGGCTCGAGCCCCTCGCCGGCGGTCAGCCGGAGTACTACGAGCAGCTCTCCGACGTGCTCCTCGCCCTGAAGTCCGGCCGCCTCGACGTCTACGTCGGCCCCAACGCGTCCCTGGCCTACCAGGCCAAGATCGCGCCCGACGAGCTCGCCGTCGTCGGCACGCTCAACGGCGGCTGGCCCGACACCGCGCAGATCGCCGTCGCGACCAAGAAGGGCAACGACCTCGCGCCCGCCGTCACGGCCGCTCTGCAGCAGGCCTTCGACGACGGCACGTACGCCCAGGTGCTCGAGCGCTGGGGCCTGGAGACCGAGGCCGTCGAGAAGCCCGAGACCAACCCGCCGGGCCTGCCGAAGACGGAGTGACGGCACCCGACCGTCCCCGTCCCCGTCCCCGTCCCGACCGTCCCGAGGAGTGCACGTGACCGAGAACGCCACGCCGTCCGCAGTCGCGGTGCCGCGACCCCCGAGCGGCCCCCGCCCCGCCCGTCCGACGACGCCCCGCGTGGCCGCGGACCTGCGGGACCTGCAGGCCCGCGCCCGGGTCGCCGCCCGCTACGGCGTGCGGCCCGAGGACGCGGACGACGCCGCGCCGGGCGTCGCCGCAGCGCTCGCCGCGTCGCTCACCACGGCGGTCGCCGGCGCGCCGGCCGTCCTCGACGTCCAGCTGGGCCACCGCTCCGTGCGGGCGTTCCTGCCGGGGCCGCTGGAACCGTGGGTGCTGCCCACCGTGGTGGCGGCGGCGCAGTCCGCGCCGTCGTCGTCGAACCTGCAGCTGTGGAGCGTCGTCGCGGTCACCGACCGCGACCGGCTGGCCCGGGTCGCGGCGCTCGTCGGGCACCAGGAGCACGTGCGCCACGCGCCGCTGCTGCTCGTGTGGGTGGCCGACGTGGCCCGGGCCCGGCAGCTGGGCGCGCAGGACGGCGTCGAGCTCGAGGCCGCCGGCTACCTGGAGACGACGGTCGTCGCGTTCCTCGACGCCGCGCTCGCGGCGCAGAACGCGGTCCTCGCGGCCGAGTCCCTCGGCCTCGGCACCGTGTACGTCGGAGCGGTGCGGAACCACCCCGAGGACCTCGCGGCCGAGCTCGGCCTGCCGCCCGGCGCGGTCGCCGTCGTCGGGCTGGCCGTCGGGCACCCCGACCCCGGCCACGCCCCGCGCGTCAAGCCGCGCCTGCCCCAGGCAGCCGTGCTGCACCGCGAGACGTACGACGAGGGGCGCGTCGCGCACGTCGCCGACTACGCGCCGCGCATCGACGCCTTCTACCGCGACGAGCGGCTCGACGGCTCGTGGTCGCGACGGGTCGTCGACCGGCTGCGCGGCGGCGGCTCGCTCAAGGGCCGTGAGCGCCTGCGCGAGGCGCTCACCGCCCTCGGGCTGCCGTCGCGCTGACCGACCGCGCGCCACGCCCGTACCGCCCGACCCGCACCACCTGCCACCTGCCACCTGGAGACCACCATGACCGACCCCGCCGCGACCCTGAGCAGCAGGGTGCCCCTGTCCGTCCTCGACCTCGCCCTCGTGCCCGAGGGGCGCGCGGGCGCGCAGGCGGTGCGCGACGCCGTCGACCTCGCCGTGGACCTCGACCGGCTCGGCTACCGCCGGGTCTGGTACGCCGAGCACCACCTGTCGCCGGGGGTCGGGTCCGCCGCGCCGGCGGTGCTCGCGGCCGCCGTCGCCGCCCGCACCGAGCGCATCCGCGTCGGCTCGGGCGCGGTGCTGCTGAGCACCACGAGCCCGCTCGTGGCGGCCGAGCAGTTCGGCACGATCGCCGCGCTGCACCCGGGGCGGGTGGACCTCGGCCTGGGCCGGGCGTTCACGCCGCCGAAGGGCGGCGCGGCGCGCCCGGCCCCGGCGGTGGCGCCGGCGAGCGGACCGCGCGTCGTCGACGGGCTGTACGTGCCTCCCGCGCCGCCGACCGCGGGGGACTCCGTGCTGCGCGAGCGCGCCCTCGCGCAGGCCGCCGTGGTGGGGGCCTCGCGCACCCCGGCGAGCTTCCGCGCCGAGGTCGAGCTCGTGCTCGGGCTGCGGGCGGGCACGTACGCCGACGACAGCGGCCGCCGGTACGTGTCGCCGCCCGTGCAGGACGCCGCGTTCGACCTGTGGGTGCTGGCGTCCTCCGGCGGCGAGAGCGCCCGCGTGGCCGGGGAGCTCGGTCTGCCCCTGGCGGCGAACTACCACGTGAGCCCGTCGAACACCCTCGAGACCGTCGCCGCGTACCGGGCGGCGTTCCGCCCCGGGGTGCTCGCCGAGCCGTACGTCGTCGTCTCCGCCGACGTGCTCGTCGCCGACACCACCGAGCGGGCCCGGGAGCTCGCGGCGCCGTTCGCCGACTGGGTGCTGTCCATCCGCCGCGGGGCGGACGGCGCGATCGCCTACCCGCGCCCTGCCGACGCCACGGCCTGGGCGGAGCGCCCCGAGGCCGAACGAGCCGTGGTCGCCGACCGGGTGGACACGCGCGTCGTCGGCGACCCGGCGACCGTCGTCGAGCGCCTGGAGACCCTCGCGCGTGTCACCGGGGCCGACGAGCTGCTCGTCACCACCGCCACGCACGACCCCACCGACCGGCAGCGGTCGTTCGCGCTGCTCGCCCAGGCGTGGGGCGCGACCGAGGGCGAGGCGCCCCGCGTCCCCGCCCTGGCCGCGACGCGCTGACCCGCACCGACCGACCACCCCCCTCAGGAGGACCCATGACCACGTCCGAGACCACGTCCGACACCACGCACGAGACGGCCCCCGAGGGCACCGGTCCGACCACCCCGCCGACGCAGGACGCGCGCACGGCCGGCGCGCGGGTCGCCGACGGCGCCCTGCTGGTCGACGTGCGGTCGGCGCGCGGCCGCGCCGCCACCGGCGACATCCCCGGGGCGACGCTCGCCGACAGGGACGACCTGGACGCCCTCTTCGGGCCGGCCGACGCACCCGCGATCTCGCTCGACACCCCGGTCGTCGTGGTGTGCGGCTCGATCAACGGCTCCGGCCCCGTCGCCGCGGCGCTCGCGGCCCGCGGCTACACCGACGTGACCCACGTCGACGGCGGGTTCCCCGCCTGGCGCGACGCCGGCCTCCCGGCGACCGCGCCGTCGGACGTCGCGGGCGCCTGACCCGCCCGGCACCGGCACGACCCAGCCACCACGCTGCAGCGAAGGAGACCACCATGCCCGTCGAGTTCCTCGGCATCGCGACCACGAACGACGCCTCCGAGACGTCCGCGCGCACCACCGCCGCGTTCGACCCCGCCTACCTGGAGCGCATCGTGCGCGCCCACGAGGACAACGGGTGGACGCGGGTCCTGTTCGCCTACGGGTCGTCCGGCCCGGAGCCGGCGGCCCTCGCCGCGTACACGGCCGCGCGGCTGCAGAGCATCGAGCTGCTGCTGGCGCACCGGCCCAACGTCTCGTACCCGACGTACGCCGCCAAGACGTTCGCCACCCTCGACCAGCTCTCCGGGGGCCGGCTGTCGGTGCACTTCATCACCGGCGGCAACGACCACGAGCAGGGTCGCGAGGGCGACCGGCTCACCAAGGACGAGCGGTACGCGCGCACCCACGAGTACATCCGGATCGTCAAGCAGGCGTGGTCCAGCGCGGAGGCGTTCGACCACCACGGCGAGTTCTACGACTTCGAGGACTTCGTGCTCGACGCGAAGCCGGCCGCGGGCCACGTGCCGACGATCTCCTTCGGGGGGTCCTCGGACGCCGCCTTCCGGGTGGGGGCGGCCGAGGCCGACATCTACGCCGTGTGGGGCGAGCCCCTGGCCCGCACGAAGGAGCAGATCGACCGCGTGCACGCCGAGGCCGCGGCCGCGGGACGCGCGACGCCGCCGCGCATCCACGCGGCCTTCCGGCCGATCGTCGCGCCCACCGAGGAGCTGGCCTGGGAGAAGGCGCACCGCGTGCTGGACCGGATCGAGGCGCGCAAGGCGGAGCTCGGCGGGCAGCTGTCCCGGCGGCACCCGATCGACAGGCCCGAGAACGCCGGGTCGCAGCGCCTGCTCGAGATCGCCGCCGCGGGGGACCGTTACGACTCCGCGCTCTGGACCGCCACGGCGAAGGCCACCGGTGGGGCCGGCAACTCCAACGCGCTGGTCGGCACGCCCGAGCAGGTCGCCGAGGCGCTGCTCGCCTACTACGACCTCGGGGTGCGGGTCATCTCGGCGCGCGGGTACGACCTGCTCGACGACGCGATCGACTTCGGCCGGTACGTCATCCCGCTGGTGCGCGAGGGCGTGGCCGCGCGCGACCGCGCCGCCGCGGAGGCCGCCGAGGCCGAGACCCCGGGAGCCGCGGACGAGGAGCGCGTGGCCTGATGCGCTTCCAGCTGCTCGACATCGTCTTCAACCCGCCGCATCCCGTCACGGGCGAGGCGGTGCCGCCCGCGGACCGCCTCGAGCGCGTCGTCGAGCACGCCGTGCTGGCGGAGGAGCTCGGGTTCGACTCGTTCGCGGTGGGGGAGCGGCACGCCGGCGACGTGCTGTCCTCCGCGCCCACGGTGATCCTCGGGGCGGTGGCGGCCCGCACCCGCCGCATCCTGCTGTCGACCGGCGTGACCGTGCTGTCCCTGCTCGACCCGATCCGGGTGGCGGAGGACCTGGCGACCGTCGACCAGCTCTCCCGCGGGCGGCTGGAGATCGTCATCGGCAAGGGCAACGAGGAGCTGCAGTACCCGCTGCTCGGCCTCGACATCGCGAAGCAGTACGAGTACCTCGAGGAGAACTACGAGCTCCTGCGGCTGCTCCTGTCGTCGGAGGACGTCACCTGGTCCGGTCGCCACCGCCACCGGCTGGAGCACACCACCACCCTGCCGCGACCCTTCGCCGGGCCCTTCCGCATCTGGCACGGGTCCGCGACGAGCGAGTTCGCCGTCGACCTGGCCGCCCGGTGGGGCGACCCGATCGTGAGCGCCAACGCGCTGCAGCCGCGGGAGAGCTATGGGCGACTGATCGACCGGTACCGCGAGCGGTACGCGGCCGCCGGGCACGACCCGGCGTACGGGTTCGTCGGCGCCGGCTCCGGGGGCCTGTTCCTCGCCGACACCACGGAGCAGGCGATCGAGCAGTACCGGCCGCTGTACGAGGGGCAGGTCGCGCGGCTGCGGGCGCGCGGCTACGACCCCGCGACGCACGTCGGCAAGGCCCAGGCGTTCGAGACGATCGAGGACGCCGTCGAGCGCGGCCCGGCGCTCGTCGGCTCGCCCGAGCGGGTCGCCGAGAAGATCCTCGACTACCACGGCTCCTTCGGGCACGTGCTGCAGTCCGTCTCGGTGAACCACCTGCTGGAGCCGTCCCGCCAGGAGGACGTGCTGCGTCGGTTCGCGGCCGAGGTCGCGCCCGTCGTCCGCGCCGAGGTCACGACGACGCTCTGGGGGCCCGACGACGAGCGGCGGGCCGCCGGCTTCACCGCGGCGCAGGCGCCCACGGTGCACGGCGGCGCGCGTGCCGCGGCGCTGACCGTCTGACCGTCCGACGGGGTGTCCGGCATGCGGTCATCCTGTCGACCGGATGGTGGGCGGCGGGGAGAATGACCGCGACGTCGACCGCGTGAGGAGGCCACCACCGTGACAGTCCAGCCCACCCAGCTGGTGATCCTGGTCGTGCTCGTCCTGGCGACCGCCGTCCTCGGCGCGGTGTGGAGGTCCCGCCAGGGGCGCGTCCGCACCACGCCCGCGCGGCACGACCCGGCCGTGGACTGGGCGGCCCGCGGGGTCCGGCTGGGCGAGCGGGCGACGTTCGTCCAGCTGTCCGCCGAGGTGTGCGCCCCGTGCCGCGCCACGGCCCGCGTGCTGAAGGGCCTCGTCGAGCGCGAGGCCGGCGTCGAGCACCACGAGCTCGACGTCGACGACCATCTCGACCTCGTGCGCGAGCTCGGCGTCCTCACCACCCCGACGGTGCTGGTGCTCGACGCGACCGGGGCGCAGGCCGCACGCAGCAGCGGCGGCATGTCGCCCGCGCAGGCGCGCCAGGCACTGGCCGCCGTCGTCCCCGTCGGCTGAGCCCGTCGAAACCCGTCCCCGAGGAGAACCCATGACCTCCGAGCGTCCCGCCGGCCAGGCCCCCGTCACGCGGGCCCCGGCCGGCATCGACCCGCGCGGCCCGCGGGTGGGCGCCGCCATCACGGCGCTGCTGCTCGCCGTCGTCGTCCTCCTCGGGGCGAGCACGGCCGGACTCGTCCTGCTCGCCGTCGTGGCCGCCGGCTTCCTGCTGGGCACCGTGCGCGGAGCCCAGGGGACCGTGCAGGGCTGGCTGTTCAAGACCCTCGTGCGACCCCGGCTCGCCCCGCCCGTCGAGCTCGAGGACCCGCGCCCGCCGCGGTTCGCCCAGCTCGTCGGCCTCGTCGTCACGGGCGTCGGCGTCGTGCTCGGGCTCGCAGGCGTGCTGGCCGCCGTGCCGTGGGCCGCGGGGATCGCGTTCGTCGCTGCCGGCCTCAACGCCGTCGTCGGCCTGTGCCTCGGCTGCGAGCTCTACCTGCTCGGCGCGCGCCTGCGGCCCTCCGCCCGCTGAGGCCGCCGCCCACCACCCGACCCGCGAAGGCCC
>NZ_JBHXAW010000047.1:0-20455 GCF_042726645.1 Isoptericola sp. NPDC060257 | reverse complement strand
GGGCGCCTCCTTGCGCCGGCATGCACGGTTCGAGGGGAGGCCGAGGCGGGGGCACCGGCGCTCGCGCCGGGCCCCGCTCGGGCGGGTCAGTCAGGCTGTCGGGTCAGATGGGGAGGTTGAACAGGCGGGCGGCGTTGCCTGCCAGGACGAGCTCGCGCTCGGCGTCGGTGATCTCCAGCTCGTTCTTGACGAACTCGACGCCCTGGCTCATCCAGCCGTAGAACACGGGGAACGAGGATCCGAACAGGTAGTGGTCGGCGCCGCCGATCGCGATGGCCGCCTCCACCTGCTGCTTGCCCCACGAGTGGGGGTGGGTCATGTCGAAGAAGAGGTTGTTGTCGAGGTAGCTCTGGATCTTGTCGCCGCCCGTCGGGTCGAGGCGGGTGAGCGACTCCGCCTTGTTCGACGCGTGCGGCATGAGGAGCGCCTGGTTCGCGAACCAGTTGCCGCCGAACATGGTGTGGATGAAGCGCAGCCCGGGCATGCGGTCGAACATGCCGCTGAACAGCTCGCGCCCGACGGCGGTGGCCTGGTCGACGATGCGCCCGTACTCGCGGCGCAGGTTGGTGTAGTCGACGACCGACCGCCACTCGACCGGCAGGGGGGTGTGGTGCGCGATGACGGGGATGTCGAGCTTCTCGATCTCGCGCAGGTAGGGCTCGAAGACCGGGTCGTCCAGGTACAGCTGCCCGTAGTGGCAGGCGAGCTGGACGCCGACGGCGCCGAGGTCGATGCAGCGCTTGAGCTCGTCGATGTTCTCCTTGCCGCCCCACGGCGGCACGCAGGCGGTGAAGAACAGCCGCCCGTTCGACCGCTTGACGATGTCGGCGGCGTTGTCGTTGACGGCCTTGCAGGTCTCGAGGTCGAGCCACTCCTGCCAGACGGGCACGCGCATGACGCCGTAGTCCACGCCGGCGTCGTCCATCGCGGCGAGCTTCGCCTCGGCGGAGTAGTCGCCCTCGACGTAGTTGAGATTCTGGTGGCCGGCGGGCTTCTCCAGGATGAGGTGCTTCTTGCCGCTGGCCATCGTCTCGACGCGGGCGATCTCCCCGAAACCGCGCGGGGCGCTGTTCAGGAAGCCGCCCAGGATCTTCTCGTTGGTGAAGAGGTCCTCGGGCAGGTGGTGGATGTTGATGTCGACGACGGTCATGTCGCTGGCTGCTCCCGTCTTGCGGTCGTTCCCTGAAGCACATCGGCGTGCGACCCGCACCGGCGCGGTGGGCTCTTGCGTTCAGGAGGATCGCACGCCGCTCGCAGCATCGCGGGCGTCGTGCCTGTGGTACTCATGAGCGACCCGACCGAGCGCCAGATCGTGTGAGAAATCATATGCAGATCGGTCCGGATGGATCAACCCCCTGACGCATGGACGCGCCGGGTGAAGGTCGCAGGATGCCCGGGTTGACGCCGCTGATGCGGAGAAATCTCGCCGGGGCACCCCTGGATCCAGACTCTTCGTCGCCGTTCCACACTTGAAATCGTGTAGGAAGTGTTCCTACGATCGGCGCACGCTTCACCGTCGAGCGAGGGACCCGCACCGCAGCGGGCCGTCCGCCTCCTCGACGCCTCCCGGACGACGAAGCCCCAGGAAGGCATCCCATGAACGACCTGACCGCACGCGACGTCGAGTACGGCCACGACGGCACCCGCATGCTCGGCGCGCTGCGCGCGCCCGCCGGCGTGCGGGGCGCGCCAGGCGTGCTGCTCCTGCACGACGCCTTCGGCCTGAGCGACGACATGCTCGCGATCGCCGAGCGGCTGGCGGGGGCGGGGTTCGCCGTCCTCGCCGCAGACGTCTGGGGAGAGCGGGCCCGACCGCGCACGCAGGACGAGATCGGCCCGCTGATCGGCGCCATGGTCGCGGACCGTCCGCGCTGGGCGGCGCGCGTCGCGGCCGCCCACGCGGCCGCGGCCGAGCAGCCCGAGATCGACGACGACGCGATCGTCGCGCTCGGGTACTGCTTCGGCGGTTCCTCGGCGCTCGAGCACCTGCGCACGGGCGGCGCCGTCCGCGGCGTCGTGAGCGTGCACCCGGGCCTGGACCTGCTCGACGCCGACGCCGGCTGGGGCGCGTGCGACCCCACCGCCCGGGTGCTGCTGTGCTCCGGGGACCAGGACCCCATGGCCACCGCCGCGCAGCGCGACTCCTTGCAGCGGGCCATGACCGGCGCGGGCCTCGACTGGGAGACCGACCTCTACAGCGGCACCCGGCACGCCTTCACCAGCCCGCACGCCCGGTTCTCCCCGACGCCCGAGGCGGTCGCGTACCACCCGCGCAACGCGGAGCGCGCCTGGGACGCCACGACCCGCTTCCTGCGCGAGCTCGCACGCGACCTGAGCCCCGCCGTCGTCGGCTGACGCCGCGACCCCGAACCACCCCACCAGAGACGAGGACGTCCATGCCAGACCCCCAGCTCGACATCGCCATCGTCGGCGCCGGCCCCGCGGGCCTGGCCGCCGCGCTGCGGCTGCACCAGCGCGGGTTCCGCCCGCGCATCTACGAGACCGTGGCGCAGCTCCGGCCGCTCGGCGTCGGCATCGACGTCAAGGTGTACGGCACCAAGGAGCTCGAGGAGCTCGGCCTGCTCGAGGAGTTCCGGGCCATCTCCGTCGACGCGCGCGACTCGATCTTCTACAACAACCACGGCCAGGAGATCTACGCCGAACGCTGCGGCGTGCACATGGGCTACCTGCACGAGCAGCGGTTCGTGCATCGCGGCTACCTCCAGATGCTGCTGTACCGCACGGCGCTCGACCGCCTCGGCGCCGACTCCGTGGTGCAGGGCGTGCGCACCCTCGGCTACACGCAGGACGGCGACGGCGTCACGCTCGACGTCGAGCACGCGGACGGCACGCGCGGCCAGGTCCGCGCCGACGTCGTGGTGGCCGCGGACGGCATCAACTCCGTGGTGCGGCGGCAGATGCACCCCGCGAGCGCCGAGCCGCACTACTCCGGCATCACCATGTACCGCGGCACCACACTCATGGAGCCGTACCGCGACGGGCACACCATCCTGCACATCGGCGCCCCGCAGATCGCGACGATGATCGTGTACCCGATCGCCGACGACTTCGAGGGCACGGGCAAGACGCTCGTGAACTGGGTGGTGGAGCGCGAGCGCGACGAGACCGTCGAGGACTGGAACGCCGTCGGCGACGTCGCCGAGATCGTGCCGCTGTTCGACACCGTGAAGCTGCCATTCCTCGACGTGCAGCAGATGCTGCGCGACGCCCGCGAGGTATACCTGTTCCCGCTGATCCGGCACGACCCGCTGGAGTCCTGGACCGACGGCCGCGTCGTGCTGGTCGGCGACGCCGCCCACGCCATGTACCCGCGCGGCGGCAACGGCGCCTGCCAGGCGATCGTCGACGGCGCCGTGCTCGCGGAGAAGCTCGCCACGATCGACGACCCCGCCGCCGCGCTGAAGGCCTTCGAGGCCGAGCGCCTGCCCAAGGTCAACGGCATGGTCATGGCGCACCGCGGCGAGGGGTACGAGGTGATCCGCCGCATGGTCGCCGACCGCACGAACTGCGAGCCGTTCGAGGACATCGAGACCGTGCTGCCGTTGGCCGAGGCCGACGAGATCTTCAGCAAGTACCACGCGATGGTCGGCCAGCCGCGTCCCGGCTTCGAGGCCGGCGAGACCACCGGCTTCCGCACCGAGCACGCGCTGACCGCTGTTCGACAGGCCTGAGGAGGAGAGCATGGGCCAGCAGCCCTACCCCGTGACCAGTCCCGTGACCGTGCCCGACGCCGCGACCCGCGCGGAGATCCTCGCGCTCGAGGAGCGTCGTCGCGACGCCCTTGTCGCGGGGGACGTCGACGCCCTGGACGCGATGTTCGACGACTCCCTCGTGCACGTGCACGCCCCCGGCCTGGTGCACACGAAGGCGCAGCTGTTGGAGCACGTCGCCACGCGGCGCGCGTACGTCGACGTCGTGCGCGACGACCTGCTGGTGCGCCTCGTCGGGGACGTCGGCGTCGTCACCGGGCGCATCGTCAACCACATGCGCGGACCGGACGGCGCGCCCCGGGTGCTCGCCGGCGTCGTCACCCAGGTCGTGGTGCGCGGCGACGACGGCGCCTGGCGGTTCGTCAGCTTCCAGATGACGCCCGACGGCGAGCAGGTGTGGGGCGCGCTGCCGTCGGAGCAGCAGGCACGCGCCGAGGACACGAAGGAC
Organism: Isoptericola sp. NPDC060257; assembly: GCF_042726645.1. NCBI lineage: Bacteria > Bacillati > Actinomycetota > Actinomycetes > Micrococcales > Promicromonosporaceae > Isoptericola > Isoptericola sp. NPDC060257. Next base: position 16,276 of record NZ_JBHXAW010000047.1, on the reverse strand, counting down.
GGGAACGAGAGATGAAGCTTGCACGGTTCCGGGTCGGTGACGGCCCCGTCCGCCTGGGGCGGGTGGACGGCGACGTCACCGACGCCGCCTCGCTCACGGTCACCGACGTCTCCGACGTCGCCGGCACGTCGCTGCGCGCGATCCTGCCGGACCTCGGCGCCGGGCGGGAGGCGGTCGCCCGGGCCTCGGGGGAGACGTACGCCCTGTCCGGCGTCGTGCTGGAGGCGCCGGTCGACGACCCGCAGAAGTACCTCGGCATCGGCATGAACTACGCCGCGCACGCCGAGGAGGCGCGGCAGGCCGGCATCCCGGTGCCCACCAGCCAGCTGTGGTTCAACAAGCAGGTCTCGTGCATCGTCGGGCCGCGCGCCGGCATCGTGAAGCCCGACGTCTCCGACGAGCTGGACTACGAGATCGAGCTCGCCGTCGTCATCGGGAAGCGGTGCAAGCACGTCGCCGCCGCCGACGCGCGGTCCGTGATCGCGGGGTACATGGTGGCGAACGACGTGTCGGTACGGGACTGGCTGCAGAAGCGGTCGCCCACGTTCACGCTGGGCAAGTCGTTCGACACGCACGGCCCGCTCGGCCCGTGGCTGACCACCGACGACGAGGTGCACGACCCCCTCGACCTGGGGATGCGCCTCACCGTGAACGGCGAGGTGCGCCAGGACTGGCGCACCGACGACATGATCGACGACGTCTACGAGCAGATCGCCTACCTCACGCAGGTGATGACGCTCGAGCCGGGCGACGTGCTGGCCACCGGCACGCCGTCGGGGATCGGCGCGCCGACCGGGAGGTTCCTCAAGGTCGGCGACGTCGTGCGCGCGGAGATCGAAGGCCTGGGAGCGCTCGAGAACACCATCGTCCCCGAGCCGGATCAGGCGGGATGACCGTGGGCCGCCGCACGACCGTGGACGTGCCGGGGTTCGCGCACGCGAACCCGGTGCCGGTGGCGAGCCGGGTCGGCCCGTTCCTCGCCACCGGCGCGCTGACCGGGCGGGACCCGGGCACGCGGGAGATGCCGGATGGCCTCGACGCGCAGTGTACGAACGTCTTCCGGCACGTGCGCGCCGTGCTCGCCGCAGCGGGCGGCGGCCCGGGCGACGTCCTCAAGCTGACGGTGCATCTCGTCGACCCCGGCGACCGCGAGGCGCTCAACCGCGAGTGGACGGCCCTGTTCCCGGACCCGGCGGACCGTCCGGCCCGGCAGGTCGTGGCCGCCACCCTCGGCGGCGGCGCGCTGGTGCACGTCGACCTGCTTGCTGTGCTTGAGGAAACCCGGGGCGGGGGTCGGGTCGGCTGACCGACGTGGCCGCCTGCGACGTGCTCCCCTGCGACGTCGCGACGATGACGGCTCGACGGACGTCACGGTCTCAGGAACGTCAGCTGCCCGGGGGCCGGGCTCAGGCGAGCAGGGCGGCCGTCGCCTCCACCGTGCGGGGCACCCACCACGCCCAGTCGTGGCCTCCGGTCACGACCTGCGACGACACGTCCGCGCCACGGAGCACGAGGGCGCGGGCCAGCTCCTCGGACGCCGCGGCGCCCTCGTACCGCCCCGCCTGCAGGCGCAGCCGCACCCGCGGTGCGACGCGGGCCAGCGGCTCCACCAACGCACCGGGCGGGTAGCGCCACAGTGACGGCGACTGCGCGACCGCGGCGCCCACGACGTCGGGGAAGCGCGCCGCGGCGAACAGCGCCGAGAGCCCGCCGAAGCTCGAGCCCGCGACGACGACGCGGCGCGGATCGGCCTCGATCCGGCGTCCGCCCACGCCTTCGCGTCGCAGCCGCGGCACCAGTCGCTCGCCCACCCACCGGGCGACCCCGCCGGGCACGCCGAGCACCCGGGCGCGGTGGGGCCCCGAGGCCACCATCACCACCGCGACCGGCGGCAGCGCACCCGCGGCTGCGGCGTCCGCGAGCACGCGCGCTGTGCCGAGCCGCTCCGCATGCGCCTCGCCGTCGAGCAGTATCAGAAGCGGCAGCGGCTCTCCGTTGGGGCGCTCAGGCACCCACCACCAGGCGCGCGGCTCGTCGGCTCGGGTCGCCAGGCGTGGCGGCACGGCGGAGACGTCGCCGAACCCCGCCAGCCAGGGCCGCTCGCCGGCTCCTGGCAGCCACAGGACCGAGCTCGCCAGGCCTCGACCGGCGCCGTGGCCGTGCGGGTTGTGGGGGTCCGTCCGGCCCGGTGCGTCGGGGTCGCGCAGGCCACGCGCCCACCAGCCGGGATCCTGCCGCCCGTCGTGGCCGCCGTCGTGCACCAGGAAGCGGTAGCTCGCCTCCCAGTCGTCCGGGACGTCGAACGTGCCCTGCCACCAGCCGTCCGGGCGGGGCGCGAAGTCGCAGACATCCGGGCGCTGCGGCTGCCACCACCCGCTCGCGGCCAGCGCCACGGCCCGCGCCTCGGGGGCGTGCAGCCGGAACGTGACGTGAGCCCGCCCGCCCGGGTGCAGCACGACGTCCGGGCTGCGCCGGTCCCGGGGCGCCGCCGGCGGCTCGGGTGCGCGGAGCACCTCGACCGTCGTGCGCCCGGCGGGCCGGGGGAGCGGTGCCCAGCCCTCCCAGTCGGTCATACCGGCACCACCAGCGGCAGGCCCGACACGGGGTGGTCGAGCACGCAGACCTTCTGCCCGTACACCTCGGCGACCCGCTCCTCGGTGATGACGGCGCGCGGGTCGCCGTCGGCGACCAGGCGGCCGCCGTGGAACACGGCGACACGGTCGGCGTACCGGGCGGCGAGCGTGAGGTCGTGCAGCACGACGACGACGCACGCGCCCGCGTCGGCGAGCCGCCGCGACGTGCGCATCACCGCCTCCTGGTGGCGCAGGTCGAGGGCGGCGGTCGGTTCGTCGAGCAGCACCAGCGGCGTCTCCTGCGCCAAGACCCGCGCGAAGACCGTTCGGGCCAGCTCGCCGCCCGACAGCGTGGTGGCGTCCCGCCCCGCCAGGGCCTCGAGGTCGGCGGCGGCCAGGGCGGCGTCGACCGCCGTGTCGTCGCGGTCCGACGCGCGGTGCGGGATGCGGCCCATCGCGACGATCTCGCGGACGCTGAAGGCGAACCGCACGTCGTGCTGCTGCACCATGACCGACCGCTGCCGCGCGAGGTCGGCGGCGCGCCACTCCTGCGGCGCGCGGCCGGCGACGAGCAGGCGGCCCCACGTCGGCGCCCGGTCCCCGGAGACGAGGCCGAGCATCGTCGACTTGCCCGCGCCGTTGGGGCCGACGAGCGCCACGACGCTGCCCGCGTGCAGCTCCAGGGACACGTCGTCGAGCAGGGTGTGCTCGCCGACGCGGAACCCCACGCCTTGCGCCTGGACGACCGGTGCGCTCATGCTCCGACCCCCGGCCGCTCGCGCAGCACGAGCCACAGGAAGAACGGCGCGCCGAGCGCCGAGGTGAACAGCCCGATCGGCACCTCCGACGGCGGCGCGACGGTGCGCGCGGCGGTGTCGGCGAGCACGATGAGCAGGCCGCCCACCAGCGCGGACATCGGGATCAGCGCGCGGTGCGCGGGCCCGAACGCCATCCGTACGATGTGCGGCACCACGAGCCCGACGAACCCGATGATTCCCGCGAACGCCACGGTGACGGCGGTGAGCAGCGCCGTCACGACGACCAGCACCGCCCGCGCGCGCGTCACGTCGAGCCCTAGGTGCCGGGCCTGTCGCTCGCCGAGGGTGAGCATGTCGAGGCGCTGGTGCATGGCGACCAGCACGGCGACGCCGGCCACCACGACGACGGCCCCGATCGCGAGCTCCGTCCAGTCCACGGAGGCGAGGGACCCCATCTGCCAGAAGACGATGTCCCGGAGCTGGTCGTCGTCGGCCATGAAGGTGCAGAACCCGGTGACCGACGCGCACGCCGCACCCACCGCGATGCCGACCAGCAGCAGGCGGGACGTGCCGGTGCCGCGGCCGGGGCGCGCGAGCGCGTAGATGAGGGCCGTGGCGAGCAGGCCGCCGGCGAACGCCGCGGCGGGCACCACCCAGGTGGAGCCCGCCGCGGGCAGCGCCACGATCGCCAGCACCGCCCCGGCGGACGCGCCGCCGCTCACGCCGATGACCCCCGGGTCGGCCAGCGGGTTGTTGAACAGGCTCTGCAGCGCCGCGCCCGACGCCGCGAGGGCCGCCCCGGCCAGCGCGCCGAACAGCACGCGCGGCATGCGCAGGTCCATGACGACCGTCGTGGCGAGGCGCTCGCCGCCGTCGCCCGCGCCGAGGAGCTCGTGGGCGACGACGGCGAGCACGTCGCGCGGCGCGAGCCCGATCGGGCCGATGCCGATCGAGAGCACGACGGCGACGAGCAGCAGCACGCCGCCACCGACGACGCCGGCAACGAGCGGCGCCCGGCGGACGGCCCCGGTGCGGAGGCTCACTCCGCCGTCTCGGCGAGCGCCTGTGCGAGGGCCAGGGCGCCGGCGCCGGAGGCCGGGCCGCTCACCTTGATCTGGTCGTCCGGCATGACGATCACGCGGTTCGACTGGCCGGCGGGGGTGTCGAGCAGGGTCGGGAACGCCGCGGCGAAGCCCTCGAGCCCGCCCCACTCCTCGAGGTCGGCGGAGCCGAGCAGCAGCACGTCGGGCTCCGTGGAGAGCAGGCCCTCGTCGCTGTAGTCGCGCGAGAACCCGCGCAGCTTCGCCTCGACGCCCACGCTGGTCACGCCCAGCGCCTCGGCGACGTCGGCCCCGGCGGTGCCCGTGCCGACGACGGCGTTCGCGCCGCCCGCGCCGGACGACGTCACCTGGAGGACGCGCAGGTCGCCGAGCCCGGCGGCGGTCTCGGACGCCTCGGCGAGCTGCGCGTCGACGTCGGCGGCGAGCTCCTCGCCCGCCTCGTCGACGCCGAGGTAGGACGCGACGGCGCGGATCTTGTCGCCGGTGCTCTGCTGGTCGTCGACGACCACGGCGTCGACGCCGGCCTTGCGGAACTGCTCCGCGACGTCGCCGTGACGGGCGGTGTTGTTGCCGATGAACAGGGTGCCGTCGAGCGAGAGCAGGCCCTCGGTGCCGGTCTCCTGGCTGAACTCGTACTGCTCCGGCGCGGAGAGGGAGATCTCCGACGCGCTGTTGGTCGGGGCCGCGTAGACCAGGTCGGCCAGCCCGAGGCCGCCGAGGATCTCCGCGACGTCGTCGCCGCCCACGATGATCTTGCTCGCGTCGCTCACGGTGACCTCCGTGCCGGTGCCGTCCACCACGTCCACGGGGAGCGCGGGCTCGGCCTCGACCGACGGCACGTCCGACCCTGCCGCGAAGGTCCAGCCGTCGGGCAGGTTCTCCGGGGCCGCGGCGTCCGCGGCGACGTCGACCGAGGCGGCGGCGTCGGGCACGCCCTCGGAGGTGCCGCCGCCGTCCGACGAGCAGGCGGCGAGGCCGAGCGCCAGCGCGGCGACGGCGAGGGACGGGACGAGGCGGGACCGGGTGCGCACAGAGGCTCCAGGTGGACAGGCCGGGGCGAACCGCGGCATCGACTAAGGCAAGGCAACCCTAATCAGTTGCTCGATGGTCGCGTAAGCCTCCGGCGAGTGGGGTGGTTCACACCTCTGCGTCATCTCACGGGTCGTGCCGTGCACGCGTGCGGGCGCCACGGCCTGCTTCGGAATGGGTGAGCGGCGGCTGATCCAGGCGAGGACGTGGTCGGCGACGGCGTCCGGGTCGCCGACCCTGAGAAGGACGGCGGCGCGTCGCGCCCGGTCAGCGCAGCACGAACCCGGGAATCAGCGTGTCGTCGGGGTCGACCTCGAACACCGACGTGGCGACGTGGTGCGCGGTGCCGCTGACGACCGGGACGACGGCGTCGCGGCCGTGGTCGGTCACGTGCTCCAGGACGCGGGCGCGGAACCGGGTGCCGACGATCGAGTCGTGGACGAGCACCTGGTCGTCGCCCAGCCGCCCCGTGGCGGCGAGGACGGCGACCCGCGCCGCCGTGCCGGACCCGCACGGGGAGCGGTCGACCTGGCCGTCGGCGAAGATCGTCACGTTCCGCTGGTGCGGGCCCCCGTCGGGCGACGTGCCGAGGTCGTCGACGACGATCGTCCCGTACAGGCCGCTCAGCCGGGAGTCGGACGGGTGCTCGAGGCGGGGGTCGCCGGCGAGAGCGGCCTTGACCTCACGGCCGAGGGCGATGATCTCGCCCAGGTTCTCGGGCGCCACCGTGAGGCCCGCGCTCGCGGCGTCGACGCACGCGTACAGGGCGCCGCCCCAGGCGAGGTCGCCACGGATCTCGCCGCGGCTCGTGGCCACGGGCACGTCGGCGGCGACCAGCGCGCTCGGCACGTTCACGAAGTCGACCTCGTGCACGCGGCCGTCCTCACCGGTGCGCACGCGGGCGGTCACCCGCCCGGACGGCACGTCGATCACCACGTCGGTCGTCCCGGACGGGCCGGCGGGCACCAGGCCGGAGCGCACGGCCCACGCGCCGAGCGCGATGGTCCCGTGGCCGCACGCCGTGGAGAACCCGTCCTTGTGCCAGAACAGGACGCCGAGGTGCGCGCCCTCGTCGTCCGGCGGGGTGACGAAGCCGCCGTACATGTCGGCGTGGCCGCGCGGCTCGAAGCACAGCAGGCGGCGCAGCCCGTCGACGTCCGGGTCGTCGATCGCGCGCCGGCGACGCTCGGCGACGGTCGCGCCGGGGATCGGCACGGGCGGCGCCGGCACGATGCGGAACGGCTCGCCCGCCGTGTGGTAGTCGATCGTCCGCACCGGCCCCACGATCCGAGGCCGTTGGTCGGTCGCCGCGGTGCCGCTCTGGTCGGTCATGCGCGGGACCCTACGGCCCCCCGACGCCGCGTGGCTCTCGTCGACGTCCGCACGCGAGCCGTCAGGTCGGCTCCGGGCACGTCCTCGACAGGCCAGTCCCACCAGCGGACGGCCAGCAGCCGGTCGACGTCGTCGGGGTCGAACCGCACGCGGAGGTGCCACGCGGGGTTGCCGGCGACGACGGCGTAGGGCTCGACGTCCTTCGTCACCACGCTGTGCGCGCCGACGACGGCGCCGTCGCCGATGGTGACCCCGGGCATGATCGTCGCCTCGCGGCCGATCCACACGTCGTTGCCGACCGTGGTGTCGCCGGGTTGCTCGAGCGCCAAGAAGGTCTCGAGCGTCCGCTCCGCCCACGCGCCGGCCGATCGTGGTGAAGCGGCCGATGACGAGCCGTTGCGGCCCGTAGAGGTACTTGACGTTCGCTTGCTCGAAGGGGGCGTCGCTCCCCTCGGTGTCGGAGTAGGTGTAGTCGCCGACCGAGACGTACGGGGACGTGATCTCGTCGCGGAGGAAGCGGACGGTGGTCAGCTCGGGTCGGGTCGAGGGTGTGAGCTCGTCGGGGCCGGGACATCAGGCACGCGTGCTCCTCTCGTCTGCGGTGGCCGCGAGCGCGAGCCAGGTGTCGACGACGGTGTCAGGGTTGAGGGACACGGACTCGATGCCGCGCTCGACGAGCCACTGGGCGAAGTCGGCGTGGTCGGACGGACCCTGGCCGCAGATGCCGATGTACTTGCCGTGCCGGCGGCAGGCGTCGATGGCGAGCCCGAGGAGCTCACGGACGGCGGCGTCGCGCTCGTCGAACGCGTGGGCGACGAGCGCGGAGTCGCGGTCGAGGCCGAGCGTGAGCTGGGTCAGGTCGTTGGACCCGATCGAGAAGCCGTCGACGTGCTCGAGGAACTCGTCGGCGAGCAGGGCGTTGGACGGCACCTCGCACATCATGACGACCTGGAGGTCGTTCTCGCCGCGCCGCAGCCCGTTCTCGGCGAGGAGCTCGACGACGCCCTCGGCCTCGGCCACGGTACGCACGAACGGGATCATGACCCGCACGTTGGTGAGCCCCATGTCGTCGCGCACGCGGCGCAGCGCCTCGCACTCCATGTCGAAGCACTCGCGGAAGTCGGGGGAGAGGTACCGGGACGCGCCCCGGTAGCCGATCATCGGGTTCTCCTCGTCGGGCTCGTACAGCGTGCCGCCGAGGAGGTTGGCGTACTCGTTCGACTTGAAGTCGCTGAGGCGCACGATGACGGGCTCGGGCGCGAAGGCGGCGGCGATCGTGGACACCCCCTCGGCGACGCGCTGCACGAAGTACTCGCGCGGGTCGGGGTAGGCGGCGGCACGGCTCGCGACCTCGTCCCGCAGCTCGGCCGGCAGCTCGTCGGCGTCGAGCAGAGCGCGGGGGTGGATGCCGATCTGCCGGTTGATGATGAACTCGAGGCGGGCCAGCCCGACGCCGTGGTTCGGGAGCCGGGCGAAGGAGAACGCCTGGTCGGGGGTGCCGACGTTCATCATGATCTTCACGGGCGGCTCGGGCATCCGGTCGAGCTCGGTCGCGGCGTCGTCGAACGCCAGCAGGCCCTCGTAGACGCGACCCTCGTCGCCCTCGGCGCAGGAGACGGTCACCTCGCGCCCGTCGGGCAGGTCGGCGGTCGCGGTGCCCGTCCCGACGACGGCCGGGATGCCGAGCTCGCGCGCGATGATCGCCGCGTGGCAGGTGCGCCCGCCGCGGTTCGTCACGATCGCCGCGGCGCGCTTCATGATGGGTTCCCAGTCCGGGTCGGTCATGTCCGCGACGAGCACGTCCCCGGGCGCGAAGTCGTGCATCTGGTCGACGGAGGACAGCACCCGCGCGCGGCCGGCGCCGACCTTCTGCCCGATGGCGCGCCCCTCCAGCAGGACCGTGCCGTGCTCGCGGAGCGTGAACCGGTGCACGACGTTCCCCGAGTCGCGCGAGACCACGGTCTCGGGGCGTGCCTGCAGGACGTACAGCCTCCCGTCCACCCCGTCCTTGCCCCACTCGATGTCCATGGGGCGCCCGTAGTGCTCCTCGATGACGAGCGCGATGCGGCCGAGCTCCGTGACCTCGGCGTCGGTGAGCGAGAAGCGGGCGCGCTCGGCGGGGTCGACGTCGGCGAACACCGTGCTGCCGCCGACGTGCCGGCCGGCGGCGTAGCGCATGGCGACCGCCTTCTCGCCGACGGAGCGCTTGAGGACGGCAGGCCGGCCGGCGCGCAGCGCGGGCTTGTAGACGTAGAACTCGTCCGGGTTGACCGCGCCCTGGACCACGGCCTCCCCGAGCCCGTAGGAGCTGGTGACGAAGACGGCCTGGTCGAACCCGGACTCCGTGTCGACCGTGAACATGACGCCGGAGGCGCCGACGTCGGAGCGCACCATCCGCTGCACCCCGGCCGAGAGCGCGACGTCGTGCTGGTCGAACCCGTGGTGCGCCCGGTAGGCGATCGCGCGGTCGTTGTACAGGGACGCGAAGACGGAGCGCACGGCGTGCAGCACGTTGTCGATGCCCCCGATGTTGAGGAAGGTCTCCTGCTGCCCCGCGAACGACGCGTCGGGCAGGTCCTCGGCGGTGGCGCTGGAGCGCACGGCCCACGTCACCTGCTCCGGCTCGGGGTCCTCGGCCACGAGCGTCGCGAACGCCGCGCGGACGTCCGCCTCGACGTCGGCCGGGAACGGCTGCTCCTCGACCCAGCCGCGCACGGTCGACCCCACCCGCGCGAGGGCGGCGACATCGTCCGTGTCCAGGCCCTCGACGGCGGCGCGGATCCGGCCCGCGAGGTCGTCGTGCTCGAGGAACCGGCGGTAGGCCTCGGCGGTGGTGGCGAACCCGCGCGGCACGCGGACGTCGGCCGCCGCGAGCCGGGACACCATCTCCCCGAGGGAGGCGTTCTTGCCGCCGACCCGGGCCAGGTCGTCCATGCCGATCTCGTCGAACCAGAGGATGTGGGCCATCGTCGGTCCCTTCGTGGGTGCGGATCGTGGGGTACGGATCGTGGGGTGTCAGCCGCGCAGCTTCATGGTCTGGAGGATGACGGCGGACATCTCCTCGACGCTCTTGGTGGAGGAGTTGAGGAACGGGACGCGCGTGCGCCGGTAGAGGTCCTCGGCCTGGCGCAGCTCGAGCCGGCACTGGGCGAGGCTCGCGTACCGCGAGTTCGGGCGCCGCTCGTGCCGTACCTGGCTCAGGCGCAGGGGCGTCGTGGTGAGGCCGAAGCACCGCGCGGCGTAAGGCGCCACCACGGGCGGCAGGTCGTCGGTCGGGAAGTCGTCCTCGGTCAGGGGGTAGTTCGCGACGAGGAGGCCGTGCTGCAGCGCGAGGTACATGGTGGTGGGGGTCTTGCCGCAGCGCGACGGCGCGATGATGACGACGTCGGCGAGGTCGAGCGCGCGGCGGCTCTGCCCGTCGTCGTGCTCGATGGCGTACTCGACCGCGCGCATGCGGGCGAAGTAGCGCTCCAGGTCGCCGACGCCGTGCGACGGGACGAGGTGCTCGCTGGACGTCGTGCCCAGCGCGCGCTCGAGCTCGACGAGGTGCCCGCCGAGGAGGTCGATGAGGACGCCGCGCGACCGCTCGAGCTCCTCGCGGACGGCCGGCGCCCGCACCGTGGTGAAGACGATCGGGCCGAGGCCGTCCGCCGCGGACCGGTCGATCTGGCCGACGAGGGCGCGCGCGGCGCGGTCGGTGTCGACGAACGGCACGGTGTGGCGCCGGAACGCGACGCCCGGGAAGTTCACGAGGAGCGCGCCGCCCAGCGTCTCGGCGGTGATGCCGGTGCCGTCGGAGACGAAGTACACGGCGCGCTCGCCCGTCGCCGGCGTGCCGGCCTTCTCGCCGGCCGTCGCCCGGTGTGCTGTCATCCGCCGTCACCTCCGGGTCCAGGATCGCCTCGCCCGGGCGTCGTGGCCCGCCGAGCGCGACGTGCGTCGTCCTGCCGCACCCTACGCCACCCATGTGAATCATGGTTAACTTTCGACGAGGCGAGCGTCGTCCGCGGCCGTGGGTTACCCCGGGCGCACCGGCCCCGTCGACTCCCGCACCACCAGGCGCGGGCTGATCGCCACGCGGTGCACGGGGCGCTCGGGGTCGGCGAGGCGCTTGAGCAGCAGGTCGACGGCGGCGTGGCCGACGGCGGCGCGCGGCGGCCGCACGGCGGTGAGGGCGGGGCTGAAGAGCCCGGCGACCTCGTCGTCGTACGACAGCACCGAGAGATCGCCCGGCACGCCGAGACCCCGGTCCATCGCCTCCTGCACGACGGCGGACGCCTCGGGGTCGGAGTGCACCAGCAGCGCCGTCGTGCCGGAGGCGACCGCGGTGTCGACGACCTCCGTCACGGCCCCCGGGAACTCGGGGTTGCGGCGGTCGGGCGCGAGCCGCTCGAAGTGCTCCTCGGTCGACAGCCCGAGCTCGGCGCAGGCGGCGCGCCAGCCCGCGGCGATCTTGCGCGACGTCGGCGACTCGCGCGACAGCACGAGTCCCACCCTGCGGTGGCCGAGGTCGGCGAGGTGGTGCACGGCCATGAGCGCGCCGAGCGCGTGGTCCGAGACCACGGACTCGAGCGCCTCGCGGTGGGGAGCGAGCGCGGCCTCGCGCTCGACGAGCACGTGGGGCAGGCCGGAGTCCCGCAGCCACCGGGCGACGTCGGCCCCCCGCGTGCCGTCGGTGCGCGGGGCGAGGATCAGCCCGCTGACCCCGTCGGCCTCGGCCAGTCGCTGCAGGGCGGGCCGTTCGTCCGGCGTCTCGTACGAGGAGCCGCGGAGCACGACGCGCAGCCCGTGCTCCCGTGCCTCGGCCTCCATCCCGCGCACCACCCCGGGCCAGTAGTAGTCCAGGGAGGGGACGAGCACCCCGACGGTCTGCGAGGTCGGCGACGGGGCGGGCGCGGCGCTGGCCGCCGGCGCGGCGGCGGGCACGGCGCCCCCGTGCACGCGCACGAGGCGGCCCTCCCGCTCGAGCTGCGTGATGTCGCGCCGAACGGTCACGGCCGTCACGCCGAGGGCCCGCGACACGTCGGCGACCCGCACGACGCCGTCGCGGTCGAGGGCGGCGAGCAGGGCGGTCCGGCGCTCGGCCGGGAGCGGGGCACGCAGCTGCGGATCGGTGGTCACTCTTCCTCCTCGCTGCGGCGGGCGACGGCCCGCCGCCCGGTCATCCTGATCCCTCCGCGTCGACCTCTCGCGTGATGACGACCTCCAGGTCGTCGCGGCCGGTGACGTCGAGGTCCAGGCGTGTGAGGCGGTCGCCCCACACCTCGCTCAGCACCGGGTCGTCGAGGGGGCGGTCCACGAGCGCGGCGGGGACGTCCGGCGGCCACGCGAGGTGCAGGAGAGGGGCGCCGTCGAGCGGGACGACGACGGCGCGCCCCGGCGTCAGCGAGACGTCGCCGGCGAGGAGGAAGCGGACCGTCGTCGCCTCGGGATCGTCGTGCCCGTCGCCGTGCCCGTCGCCGTGCCCGTCGTCGCGCCGGTCGTCGAGGTCCCAGGCGTCCGACACCACGACGCGGGCGTCGGGGCCGCGCTCGAGGCGTGCCGAGCGCCGCCAGGACCGCAGCCCCGCGACGGGGTACGCGGCGGCGAGGTCCAGCGTCACGCCGGACGGCGCCCCCGTGCCGCGGCCGCAGAGGGCGGGGCGGACGTCGCGCGCCCGCGCGTCGGCGCCCACCGCCTGCGGGGTCCCGGCGACCTCGGGCACGGAGTGCCACGACGACTGCATGGTCCAGATCCGGTACCGGTCGGGGCCGAACGTCCGCGCGGTGTACGTCGGACGCCCCGCGTCGACCACCACGGGCACGCCGTCGGACGCGACGACGACGGACCCGACGTCGTTGTGGTTGTGCGCCTCCGCGTTGTGGCCGCCCTTGACGGCGAGCGCGAGCCCGGCCGCGTCGCCCGTGCACTCGCGGGCCAGGAGCACCTCGGTGGAGCCGAGCCAGGTCTCGGCGGGGAGCGGCGGGAGCGCGTCGGGCGCCGCCTGCCAGTCGCGGTCGGTGAGGGCGCGCAGCAGCCGCCCGAGCCCCTGCTGCTCCTCGGCGCCCGCCCCGGGCACCCGGTGCGCGAGCGCGTGGGCCGCCGCGTCGGGGTCGCCCGTGCGGAGCGCCGCGCGGTGCAGGGCGCGCCAGGGCGGCGTCAGGTGCGGCCGGGCCTGGCCGTCGGCCAGGTTGAGGTACCACGCCCCGCCCAGGTGCATCCGGTGCGGGAAGGCGACGGTCCCGCGCAGCGCGGTGGGCGACCGCCCGGGGTCGAGGGCGTCGACGGCGCCGCCGGTGGCGTGCGCCAGCACGTCGAGAGCCTCGAGCGCGCGGCAGGCGCCGTTCCACCAGTAGGCGTACCCCTCGTCGATCGCGCCGTCGTCGGGCAGGCATGCGACGTAGCGGTCCAGGCCCTGCAGCACCAGCTCCACGACGCGGGCGCGCTGGGCGGCCTCGTGCTCGCCGTCGAGCAGGCGCAGGGCGGCGACCAGCACGTTCCCGTGGATCCACGGGTTCCAGTTGTGCACGTCGCCGTCCAGCCCCAGCCAGTGCCAGTCGCGGCGGCGCAGGAACGGCTCGACGACGCGGACGCGCGCCTCGTGGCGCACCCGCGCACGCAGGCCCGGGTAGCGCGCGTCGAGCCCCGCCCCGAGCAGGTGGTCCACCCACGCGAGCTGACCGACCACCTCGCCGGCCCCGAGGTCGAGGTACGGGTCCGTGACCGTGGGCAGCACCGACCCGTGGCGGAGCAGGGAGTCGTCGTGGGCCGGCCAGCACCAGGAGCTCTGCTCGCACAGCTGCCAGACGCCGTCCGCCACCTCGTCGAGCCACCGGTCGGCTCCCGACGTGCCGAGCGAGACCGCCGCGGCGACGGCCGCGCGGGACAGGCGCCGCTCGCGGCCGTAGACGAGCTGCTCGTGCGCGTCACGGTCGCCGTCGCGGTGCAGGCGGGCCGCGGTGCTCGCGAGCGGGAGGGGCCACGGCGCGCCGAGCTCGGCCTCGGCGCGGTCGACGACGGCGGTCGCGGTGGCGGCGTCGAGCGCCCCGCGGGCGGGGTCCCACCGCCCTCGCTCGGTCGCGGGCGGGACGGGGAGCGCCGCGTCGGGCGGGAGCAGCAGGGCGTCCAGGGCCGCCGCGCGCTCGACACCGGGCGGTGGCAGGGGGAGGGTCGCGGCGAGCGGCCCGGCGAAGGTGTCCTGCGGGGTGTCCACGACGACCTCGTCTCGGATCGGTGACCAGCAAACGACCTAAAACGATCATGAGGATACAGCAACATGCTGGACATGGCGATAACCTGAACGCTTCACTCTGTTCCTGTTCGATCGCGGATGATCGGGCGTGATCGCCACGGCGGTCGGAACCCTCGACGAGGAAGGGCGCGATGGATCTCGCAGGTGCGACCCGAGAGGCCGACGGCGCGCGACCGTCCGGCCGGCACGCCGTGAGCGAGCTCTCCGGCTGGGACCGCGGCCGCTGGGCGGCGCTCGCGGACACGATGCTCGCCGCGGTGCGGCCGTACACCTCGCCGGACGGCGCGCTGGTGACGCTCCCCGGTGCCGAGGGCGGCTACGGCCGCGCCGTGGACGGTCTCGAGGGCTACGCGCGCACGTTCCTGCTCGCCGGGTTCCGGCTGGCGGGGGAGCGCGGCGTCGACCCGCACGGGTACGCCGAGCGGTACGCCGCGGGCCTGGCCGCCGGGACCGACCCCCGCCACCCCGAGCGCTGGGTGCGGCTGTCCCAGCACGGGCAGGCCAAGGTGGAGGCGGCGTCGATCGCGCTGGTCCTGGACCTGACGCGGCCGTGGATCTGGGACCGGCTCGACCCGGCCGTGCAGGAGCGGGTGGTCGACTACCTCGCGGAGGCCGTCGGAGACGACACCTACCCGCGGATCAACTGGGTCTGGTTCCGGCTGGTCGTGCAGACGTTCCTGCGCTCGGTCGGCGGGCCGCACTCCCTGGACGAGATGGCCGCGGACCTCGCGACGCACGACTCCTTCGAGCGCGCGGACGGCTGGATGTCCGACGGCGCCGAGCGCGCCTTCGACCACTACGCCGGCTGGGCGCTGCACCTGTACCCGACCCTGTGGGCGCGGATGGCGGGCGCGGCGGACCTCGCGGCCCCGCGCCGCGAGCGCGACGTCGCGTTGCTCGACCGCTACCTGCAGGACGCGGTGGCGCTGGTCGGCGGCGACGGGTCGCCGCTGGTGCAGGGCCGCTCCCTCACCTACCGGTTCGCGGCGGCCGCGCCGTTCTGGGTGGGCGCGATGGCGGAGGTGCCGTCGCTGCCCCCGGGCCTGCTGCGGCGCGCGGCGTCCGCCGTGGTGGGGCATTTCGTCGAGCGGGGCGCCCCCGACGACGACGGCCTGCTCACGCTCGGCTGGCACCACGCCTGGCCGCGCCTGGCGCAGTCGTACTCGGGCCCCGGCTCGCCCTACTGGGCGAGCAAGGGGCTGCTCGGCCTCGCGCTGCCCGCCGACCACCCGGCCTGGACCGCGCCGGAGGAGCCGCTGCCGGTCGAGCACGGCGACGTGCTGCGCGTCGTCCGCGCGCCCGGCTGGGTGATCAGCGGCACCCGGGCCGACGGCGTCGTCCGGGTGGTCAACCACGGCACGGACCACGCCCGCGAGGGCGACCGCACCGGCGACTCGCCCCTGTACGCGCGGCTCGGCTACTCCACCGCCACCTGCCCGTGGCTCGACGACGACAGCTGGCTCTCGCCCGTCGACCAGTCCGTCAGCCTCGTCGACGCGACCGGGCGGGCCACGCACCGCACCGGGATGACCACCCTCGAGGTGGGCGTCGTCGAGCCTTCCGCCGGAGAGGCGGAGGCGGCGGTGGCGGCGTCGCGCGTCGCGGCGCACTGGGTGCTCCCCGCGGCGGACCAGCAGGGCCACGGCTCCGGCGCGACCGGAGACGCCGCCGACGCGGGCGTCCTGACCGTCGTGTCCGTCGTCCGCGGGCCGTGGGAGGTGCGCTGCGTCCGGGCGGACGCGTTCGCCGCCGGTGCGGACGACGGTGCCGCCACGGCCGTCCGGCTGCGCGTCTCGGGCTGGCCGACCGTCGCCGGCGACGGCCTGACCTCCGTCGTCGCCTCGCTGCTCGGCGACGGGACCGGCGGCGCCACCGTGCGCGACGACGTCAGCCCGCTCGGCGAGGGCGCGCGCGTGCCCTGGGTCGACCTGGCCGCGGCCCCCGGTGCCTGGACCGCCTGCCTCGTCACCCTGCACCGTGGCGACGGCTCCCGCGACACCCCGACCCACGGCGGCGCCGTGACGGTCGACGACGCGACCGCCGTCGTCGTCTGGCCCGACGGCGCGCGCACCACCGTGCGTCTGCCCTGACGGCCGCCCCGCCCGGGTCCTGGGCGCGGTCCTGCCGTCCGACGTCCGCCGAGGAGGGCGGCCCAGCGGCTCTCGTGGGCCGCGGCGGTGGCGTGCGACCTGTCTCGAGCCCCCGAAACGAGCAGAAGCGAAAGAGTGCAGCGATCAAATGTTGACGTAAACATTGGGACGTGCCAGCCTGCGTGGCGGGCGACCGACGGCC
>NZ_JBHXAW010000046.1:0-20518 GCF_042726645.1 Isoptericola sp. NPDC060257 | reverse complement strand
CGCTTCTCGCGTCCGGGGGCATCCGTCGTCCTAGGGGCGTGCGAGGAGATCCGGTCCTGCGGGCGGAGATCCATGACGGGCGTGGACATGAAGGCGACGGCACCGGGGGCGGGGAGCCCGCTGGCAGCGCGCGAATCAGTCCATCACGCCGGGGTAGTCGTCCTCGAGGCCGTCCTCGCCCTCCTCCGTGAGGGCGTCGCGCACGACGCCGAAGGAGACGCCCGGCGCGTAGCCCTTGCGCCCGAGCGCCCCGACGGCGCGGCGGACGCGCACGTCGCGCTCCAGCCCGCGGGTGCGTGCCACGTGCTTGCGGGCCAGGGCCAGAGCGGCCGCGCGCTCGTCGTCGGGGTCCACCTGCTCGAGCGCGTCGGCGGCCGTCTCCTCGGTGATGCCGCGGCGGCGCAGCTCCATCGCCAGCGCGCGCCGCGAGAGCCCCCGCTCGGCGTGCCGCGTGCGCACGAGCATGTCGGCGTAGGCGGCGTCGTCGACCAGACCCACCTCGTCGAACCGGTCCAGCACCGGCCCCACGACCGCCTCCGGGTAACCCTTGCGGGCGAGCGACTGTTCCAGCTCCGCGCGACTCTTCGGGGCCGCCGTGAGGATGCGCAGCAGCGTCTCGCGCGCCTTCTCCGTGGCGTCCTCGAGCGACAGCTCGCCGGCCTCGAGCCGCTCGGCCACCGTGCGACGGCGCTGCCGCCCGCGCGCGGCGCCGTCCGCGTCGCCCTCCGAGCCGGCATGGCGGCGGCCGCGACGCTTCCCCACGCCGCGACCGCCCGGGGCAGTATCCCCCGACGTCACGAGACCCCTCCTCCGTCGACGGCGACGAGCGCGGCGCCTGTCAGAACGGCGCCTTCTTGCCCTTGGCGCCCGCCTTGGCGGTCGGTGCCGGGTCGACGCTCAGCCCCGTGGCGGAACCCGCGGCGCCCGTGGCCGGAGCCTCCGCCGCGGGGGCGTCCAGCTTGGCGCCGACACCGAGCTTCTCCTTGATGCGCTTCTCGATCTCGTTCGCCAGGTCGGGGTTGTCCTTCAGGAAGGCCCGGGCGTTCTCCTTGCCCTGGCCCAGCTGGTCGCCCTCGTAGGTGAACCACGAGCCGGACTTGCGCACGAACCCGTGCTCCACGCCCATGTCGATGAGCCCGCCCTCGCGGGAGATGCCCACGCCGTACAGGATGTCGAACTCCGCCTGCTTGAACGGCGGCGCCATCTTGTTCTTGACGACCTTGACGCGGGTCCGGTTGCCGACCGCGTCCGTGCCGTCCTTGAGGGTCTCGATGCGGCGGATGTCCATGCGCACCGAGGCGTAGAACTTCAGGGCCTTGCCGCCGGTGGTGGTCTCCGGCGAGCCGAAGAACACGCCGATCTTCTCGCGGAGCTGGTTGATGAAGATCGCCGTGGTGCCCGACGCGCTCAGCGCACCGGTGATCTTGCGCAGCGCCTGCGACATCAGGCGGGCCTGGAGGCCGACGTGGCTGTCGCCCATCTCGCCCTCGATCTCGGCCTTCGGCACGAGCGCCGCGACCGAGTCGATGACGATGATGTCCAGCGCGCCGGAGCGGATCAGCATGTCCGTGATCTCCAGGGCCTGCTCGCCGGTGTCCGGCTGCGAGACCAGCAGGGCGTCCGTGTCGACGCCGAGCTTCTTGGCGTACTCCGGGTCGAGCGCGTGCTCGGCGTCGACGAACGCCGCGATGCCGCCGGCCCGCTGGGCGCTGGCGACGGCGTGCAGCGCGACGGTCGTCTTGCCGGAGGACTCCGGCCCGTAGACCTCCACGACACGCCCGCGCGGGAGGCCGCCGATGCCGAGCGCGATGTCGAGCGCGATCGAGCCGGTGGGGATGACCTCGACGGGCGCGCGACCCTCGTCGCCGAGGCGCATGACCGAGCCCTTGCCGAAGCTGCGGTCGATCTGGGCGAGCGCGGCCTCGAGTGCCTTCTCGCGGTCTGCCGTTGCGGGCATGTCGGTCACCTTTGCGTTCTGGGCGCGGCGGCTGCGCGCCGGCGTTCGTGGCTGCGTGCTCATGTTGTCGTCGACCGTACGTGCCGCCACCGACACGGTCGGGGCGGTCCGTCGCGGCTGTGGAGGACGACGTCCGAGGACCCTCCTGGGGGCAGACTCTACCCGAACACGTGTTCGAGGACGTCGTCGCCCCCGGGCGTGTCGCGCCACGTCCCGCCGGGCCGCAGGACCACCACGCGCACGTCCGGCGCCGCCCGGCGGCAGGCCGCCGCGAAGGCCTCACCCGCGTGGTCCATCCACCCGCGCGGCACGTGCTGCCCGCCCGGCACGTGCAGGGTGCCCCAGTGCACCGGGACCGCCACGCGCGGCCGGACCTCGGCGCACACCTCGGCGGCACCGCGGGGGCCGAGGTGGCCGCCCGACAGCCGCGGGCCCCAGCCGGACACGGGCACGAGAGCCACGTCCACGCGCCCGCCGGCCAGCTCCCGCACGCGCCCCACGCCCGGGTGGTGCTCGGTGTCCCCCACGGCCCACACCGTCGCTCCGCGCCCGCGCACCAGGTGCCCGCTCGCGGCGTTCGGCCGGTGCGGCATCGGCCGGTCGCCGTGCACCGCGGCGGTCAGGCGCACCTGCACGCCCGCGACGTCGTGCCAGCGGCCTTGCTCCGGGGCGGGCTGGGGGGCTGGGTGGGAGGCATGGTGCGAGGCGTGATGCGCGACGTCGTGGCCCGGCGGGTGCCCGGCGGGGGGCGGCAGGTCGAGGCCGACGCCGCGCAGGCCCTTGCCGCGCAGCCAGCGGGCGTTCGCCGGTGCCGTGAGCACCGGCACGTCCCCGAGCAGCCGCAGCGAGCCCAGCTCGGCGTGGTCGTGGTGCAGGTGCGACAGCAGGGCGGCGTCCGCGCCGCGCCAGGCGTCCGCGTCCGGACGCCCGCCGCGACGCCGCAGGAGGCCCGCGTGCCGCCGCAGCAGCGGGTCCGTCACGAGCCGGGCGGTGCCGCCGCCCGCGCGCGGGACGTCGAGGACGACGGTCGAGTGCCCGAGCCACGTCACCCGGAGCCCCGACCCGTCGGCGCCGCGCCCGCCCGGCGCCCCGCTCACGAGGCCTCCCGCAGGCCGAGCGCGGCGAGCCAGGCGACGAGCCGGCGGTGCACCGCCTCCGCACCCACCAGCACGCGGGCACCGTCCACGTCTTCGCGCTCGTCGTCGGGCACGACGAGGTCGGCGGGGTGCAGCAGCAGCGCCTCGCCCTGCGCGCCGCCGAGCCCGCCGTGCGAGCCCACCAGCCCCTCGAGCGCGTGCACCCGGCCCATCGGGCCGACCGAGGACACGACCACGAGGTCGCCGGCGTCCTCCAGCCCGGCGACGCGCAGGAGGTCGGCACGCGCCCGCGACCCGTAGCCGACCAGGGGGTCCCGACCGGTCACGCGGCCGGTCGCCAGGTCGTGGGAGCCGAGCCGCCCGCGCGCCACCGGCCCCTGCGCGCCGTGGACCACGACGAAGCCCACGGCGGGCGACTCGACCAGGCCGGGCACGAGCGCGGGCCAACGCGCCGCGACCTCCGCGGCCGACAGCCGGCGCGGCTCGCGGCAGAACCACACCATCCCGAGGTTGCCCGAGCCGATCACCTCGACCTCGGGCAGGCTCGTCCGGCCGGTGTCGCGGTCCGGCCCGACCAGGAGCCGGCCGTCACCGTCGTCGTCCCGCCGCAGCGCGTGCAGCGCGGTGTTGGCCGGGCCCCACGCCTCGCCGTCCGTCCGGCCGCCCGGCGCCGGGGCGGGGATCGCCATGAGTCGGTGCACCTCGTCGGCGAACGACCGTCCCACCACCTGCTCGAAGGTCGCCCCCAGCGACTGCCCGTGGTCCGACACGACCACCGTGCGATACCGGCGCGGGGCGCCGCGCACGATCTCCTCCCACAGCCCGACGACCCGGTCGAGCCCTTCCAGCGCACGCAGCGCCTCCGGCCGCAGCGGGCCGGCGTGGTGCGCGATCTCGTCGTAGTCGACGAGGTCCACGCACACCACGGGCGCGCCGCGCACGAGCTGCTCCGCCACGAGCGAGGTGTTGAGGTCGCGCAGCAGCACGTTGGTCACCGCCCGCAGCACCGGGTACCAGCCGCGACGCGCCACCCGGGGACGCACCCCGCGCACCACCTGCTGCCACCCCTGGTACACCTCCTTGAGCGCCTCCCCGACGGTCCCGACCACCGCCCGCACCAGCACGAACGGGCTCGAGAAGAAGCGGACGAACAGCTGGCCGGGGCCGAGCCCTTCCGTCGCGCGGCTCATCACGAGCAGGCTGGTCGGGGCGTCGCCGGAGAACATCGTCGACACCGCCACCCCGCCGTCGGCGAGCAGCCCACGGCCGTCGGAGGCGGACCGCTCCACCTCGGCGGCGTCCGCCGGCCGGTTCGTCACCACCAGTCGCCCGAGCCGCCGCGACCACCATCGGAACGCCGGCACCGCGTCGGTGGTGCCGTGCAGCAGGCCCAGGGTGCTGGCCGGGGTGGTGCACGGGACGCGGGCCCACCACGACTCGAGCCGATGGCTGCCCGACCCGAGCCAGCGCTCCATCGTGGGCACGAGCCCGGCCTCCAGGGCGTGGTCGAGCGTCGGCCGGGCCACGCCGTCGAGCATCACGACGAGCACGCCCGGGGGCCGGTCGTCCGCACCGCCGCCGTCGCGGGCGGCCCGGCGCGGGAGCCCGGCGCGGCGCCGGGCCCGGCGCAGCAGGTCGCCGACCACGTACGCGTTGTCCCGCACCCCGACCACCCAGTGCCCGCACGCCATCACCAGCGCGGCGACGAGGAGCACGGCGAGGACGTCCGCCCACGAGTCGCTCGACACGCCCGGGAGGAACGTCAGCGCGGCCCAGACGACCGCCACCTGCGCCGCCAGGCCGAGCAGGAGCGCCACGACGGCCCCGCCGGCGCGCGCGAGGCGACGCAGCGGCGCCCGCAGCAGCGCGTCGCCGAGCCCCACGACGAGCGCCGCGAGCAGCACGTCCCACGGTGCGGTGACCCGCACGCCGTCGACCAGCGCGATCGCGACCCCGAGCCCCGCGGCCGTGGAGACCAGGGACCAGAGGGCGGCGCGGACGTCCGCCACCGTCACGAGCGGGGGACGGTGGCGGCGCATGGCGCCATGATGCACCGCCTGCCCGACGTCGGCCCGAGCGGCGGGCGGTCGGCGCGCGGGCGGTCAGCGCGCGGGCGGCGCCTGGCGGCGGTCGTCGCGGCCCCAGCGCTCCGCGTCGGGGACGTCGAGCGCGTCGCACAGCGCGTGCCAGACGTCGCGGGGCTCCAGCCCGGCCTCGAGCGCCTCGGCCGGGGTCCGGCCGTCGAGGCGCGGCAGGACCTGCTCGCGCACGAGGGCACGCCCGTAGGCGGGCCCGAAGACCTCGTCGACCAGCTCGGCGAACTCGCGATAGCGCACGCCCCCAGCCTCGCACGGCCGGGAGCACGGTCGGGACGCCGGGCGCCGCGGACGCCGGGGCGACCTCCGGCCCGCCCTGCGGGCTGTCGGTGCTCCCTGCCAGGATGGCGAGGTGGTCGTCCCCCCGTCCGGCGTTCCCGCCGACCCTGCCGTCGCGCACGACGGCGTCCTCGCGCGGTTCGGCCCCGCGACGCGTGCCTGGTTCACCGGGGCGTTCGCCGCGCCGACCGCGGCGCAGGCCGGGGCGTGGGACGCGATCAGCTCCGACCGGCACGCGCTCGTCGTCGCGCCGACCGGGTCCGGCAAGACCCTCGCGGCGTTCCTCTGGGCCATCGACCGCCTCACGACCACGCCACCGCCGGAGCGGGCGCGCCGCTGCCGGGTGCTGTACGTCTCCCCGCTCAAGGCGCTCGCCGCCGACGTGCAGCGCAACCTGCGCTCCCCGCTGGCCGGCATCCGGCAGGCCGCCGCACGCGAGGGGCTCACGGTCGAGGAGGTGACCGTCGGCGCGCGCACGGGCGACACCCCCGCCTCCGAGCGCCGCGCGTTCGCCACCCGGCCGCCGGACGTGCTGGTCACCACCCCCGAGTCGCTGTTCCTCGTCCTCACCTCACAGGCGCGCGCGGGCCTCGCCGGCGTCGAGACCGTGGTCCTGGACGAGATCCACGCGGTGGCGGGCACCAAGCGCGGCGCCCACCTGGCGCTGAGCCTCGAGCGGCTGGACGCGCTCCTCGACCGGCCCGCGCAGCGGGTCGGCCTGTCCGCGACGGTCCGCCCCGTGGAGACGGTGGCCGAGTTCCTCGCCGGGCACCGCACCCCGGACGACGGCGGCCGGGAGGTCGTCGTCGTGCAGCCCGAGTCCACCAAGAAGTGGGACATCGACGTCGTCGTGCCGGTGCCCGACCTCGCCGACCTCGACTCGGGCGGTGTGCCCGACCCGACCGCGCCCGCGCCCGCGGCGGCGCCGTCCGCGGCCGGGCTCGGCGACGAGGAGCTGGAGCTCACCGGCGACGCCGCGTCGCCGCTGCGCCGCGCGTCCGTGTGGCCGCACGTCGAGGAGCGGGTCGTGGACCTCGTCGCCGAGCACCGCTCGACGCTGGTGTTCACCAACTCGCGCCGCGGCGCCGAGCGGCTGACCGCTCGGGTGAACGAGATCTGGGCGGAGCGCTCCGGGGTCGACCTGCCGGAGGCGGGCACGCAGTGGCCCGCGCAGACGCAGGGGCAGTCGGGGGCGTCGGTCGGGCTGCCCGCCCCCGACGGCGGGGGGCCGGACGTGCTCGCGCGCGCCCACCACGGCTCCATGAGCCGGGTCGAGCGCACCCGCACCGAGTCCGACCTCAAGGCGGGCCGCCTGCCGGCCGTGGTCGCGACGTCGTCCCTCGAGCTCGGCATCGACATGGGCGCCGTGGACCTCGTCGTGCAGGTCGGTGCGCCGCCGTCCGTCGCGAGCGGGCTGCAGCGCATCGGGCGCGCCGGCCACCAGGTGGGCGCGGTGTCGCACGGCGTCGTCTTCCCGACGTTCCGCGGCGACCTGGTGCCCGCGACCGTCGTGGCCCAGCGCATGCGCGCGGGCGAGATCGAGCACCTGCACGTCCCCGCCAACCCGTTGGACGTGCTCGCCCAGCAGGTGGTGGCGGCGCTCGCGACGGACGACTGGCAGGCCGACGACCTCCTCGCCGCGTTCCGCCGGGCGCACCCGTTCCGCTCGCTCGGCGACGCGACCTGGCGGGCCGTGCTCGACATGCTCGCCGGCCGCTACCCGAGCGAGGAGTTCGCCGAGCTGCGCGCCCGCATCGTCTGGGACCGCGCCACCGGCCGCCTGTCCGGGCGCCCCGGCGCCCTGCGGCTCGCCGCGACCAGCGGCGGCACCATCCCCGACCGCGGGCTCTACGGCGTCTACCTCGCCACGGAGGCGCCGGCCTCGGGCGCGCCGGCGGACGGCGGCGGCACGGCCGACCGGCCCCGCGGCGGGAAGCGCGTGGGCGAGCTGGACGAGGAGATGGTCTACGAGTCGCGCGTGGGCGACACGTTCACCCTCGGCTCGTCGACCTGGCGCATCGAGGAGATCACGCCCGACCGCGTCCTGGTGACCCCCGCACCCGGGCTCCCCGGGCGCCTGCCCTTCTGGAAGGGCGACTCCCCCGGCCGTCCCGTCGAGCTGGGGCGCGCGGTGGGCGCGTTCGTCCGCGAGACCGACGCGCTGCTCGCCGACGACGAGGAGCGCGGCACCGGGCGCGGCCGGGAGGTGCTGCGCGACGCCGGGCTCGACACCTGGGCGGCGGACAACCTCGCCGCGTACCTGGGCGAGCAGCGCCGCGCGACGGGGCGGCTGCCCGACGACCGCACCGTGGTCGTGGAACGGTTCCGCGACGAGCTCGGTGACTGGCGCGTCGTGATCCACTCCCCCTTCGGGGCGCCGGTGCACGCGCCGTGGGCGCTGGTCGTCGCCGCGCGCCTGCGGGCGCGGTACGGCACCGACGTCGCGGCCATGCACGCCGACGACGGGATCGTGCTGCGGCTCCCCGACGCCGGTGACTCCGGCTGGGACCTGGGCGGACCGGGCTGGGGCTCCGGGCCGGACGGCGCCGGGCCGGACGGGGCGGCGCGCGGCGACGCCCCCGCGGTCACGGCCGAGGACCTGCTCGTCGACCCGGACGAGGTGCTCGACGCGGTGCGCGAGGAGCTCGGCGGCTCGGTGATGTTCGCGGCGCGCTTCCGCGAGGCCGCCGCGCGGGCGCTGCTCCTGCCGCGGCGGCGTCCCGACCGGCGGCAGCCGCTGTGGCAGCAGCGGCAGCGGGCGTCACAGCTGCTGCAGGTCGCGTCGCAGTTCCCGGACTTCCCGATCATGCTCGAGGCCGCCCGCGAGTGCCTGCGCGACGACTTCGACGTCACGGCGCTCACGGACCTCATGCGCGACCTGCAGGGCGGCCGGGTGCGCCTGGTCGAGGTGACCACCTCCACGCCGTCCCCGTTCGCGCAGGCGCTGCTGTTCGGCTACACCGCCCAGTTCCTGTACGACGGCGACGCGCCGCTCGCGGAGCGGCGGGCGGCCGCACTGTCCCTGGACCCGGACCTGCTCACGGAGCTGCTCGGCGAGCAGGGCGCCACCCCGCTCGCGGACCTCCTCGACCCGGGCGCCGTGGAGCGCACCGAGGCGGAGCTCCAGGCGCTGGCGCCCGCGCGGCAGGCGCGCGACGCGGAGGGGCTGTGGGACGTGCTGCGCCGCACCGGGCCGCACCCCGCGTCCGCGCTGCGGGCCCGGACCCGCGAGGACTCCCGCGACCTCGTCGACGCGTGGCTGGCCGACCTGGAGGGCACGCGCCGCGTCCTCCGGGTGCGGGTCGGCGGCCGCCCGGGCGACGATGCCGACGCCGAGCAGTGGGCCGTCGTGGAGGACGCCGGCCGGCTGCGCGACGCGCTCGGCGTCGCCCTGCCCGTGGGCGTGCCCGAGACGTTCACCGAGCCGGTGCCCGACCCCCTCGGCGACCTCGTCCGCCGCCACGCCAGGACGCACGGTCCGTTCCCCGCCGTGGACGTCGCGCGCCGGTTCGGGCTCGGCATCGCGGTCGTGGCCCAGGTGCTGGCCCGGCTGGAGGCGTCGGGCGCGGTCGCGCGCGGGGCGCTGCGGCCTTCCTCGCTGGGCGGCACGGGCGACGAGTGGTGCGACCCGGAGGTGCTGCGCACGCTGCGGCGCCGGTCGCTCGCCGCGCTGCGCGCCGAGGTGGAGCCGGTGGAGCCGGAGTCGCTCGGGGTCTTCCTCCCGCGCTGGCACGGGATCGGGGTGCGGGTGGGCGGCGCCGGGTCCGGAGGCGGGACGCTGCGCGGCGCGGACGGCGTGCTGCGCGCCGTGGAGCAGCTCTCGGGGGCCGCGGTGCCGGCGTCGGCGCTCGAGACGCTCGTCCTGCCCGCCCGCGTCTCCGACTACTCCCCCGCGGTGCTCGACGAGCTCACCACCGCGGGCGAGGTGCTGTGGTGCGGGCACGGCCGGCTCCCGGGGTCGGGCGGCGGCGACGGCATGGTGAGCCTGCACCTGGCCGACGGCGCCCCGCTCACCCTGCGCGACCCGGACGCCGTGGACGAGGGCGGGCCGCTCGACAGCGACCTGCACCGGGCCGTGCTCGACCTGCTCACCGGCTCGGGCGGGTACTTCCTGCCTCGCCTCGCGGAGCTCGCGGACGCGAGCCAGGCCGGCACGCTCGACGCGTTGTGGGACCTGGTGTGGGCGGGCTGGGTGACGAACGACCGCCTGGGTCCGCTGCGTGAGTCGCTCGGCGGCTCCACCCGGCGCGGGACCAGGCACGGCGGCGGCGCGCACCGCGCTCCCGCGGCTCCCGGGCGGGCCCGCCCCGTGCGGCCGTCCCGCTTCGGGCTCGCCCGCCCGACGTCGGCGGCCGCCGTGCCGCGGACCGGCGGCGGCCGCTGGTCGGCGCTGCCGCCCGTGGAGCAGGACCCGACCGTGCGCGCCCACGCCCTCACCCAGGTGCTGCTGGAGCGGCATGGCGTCCTGACCCGCGCGGCGGCGCCCGCGGAGGGGGTGACCTCCCGCTTCCGCGACGTGTACCGGGTGCTCCGGGTGCTCGAGGAGCGCGGGGCCGTGCGGCGCGGCTACTTCGTCGAGGGCCTGGGCGGCTCGCAGTTCGCGCTGCCCGGAGCGGTCGACCAGCTGCGGACGGACGCCGCCGACCGCGCCCGGGCCCGGGACGCCCTCGTCGAGGGCGACGGCGCGGGCCCCGCCAGCATCGGCGACCGGGCCGAGCCGGGCGCCGTCCTCCTCGCCGCGACCGACCCGGCCAACCCGTACGGCGCCGCGGTCGCCTGGCCGCGCACGGCGACCCCGCGCACCGGGTCGTCCGGGGCCCGGGCCTCGGACGGCGGGGACGACGCCGCCGGTGCGCACCGTCCGGGGCGCAAGGCCGGCGCGGTCGTCGTGCTGGTCGACGGCGAGCTGGTGCTGTTCGTCGAGCGCGGCGGGCGCACGGTGCTGTCCTTCGGCCGCGGCGACGCGGGCGACGGCCCCCGCCTCGCCGCTGCGGCCCGGCTGCTCGTGACGGAGACGCGCGCCGACCGGCTCGGGCGCGTCACCGTGCAGCGCGTCGACGGCGTCCCCGCGCTCACCGCCGCCCGCGACCGGACCCCGGCCGCGGCCGCGCTGCTCGACGCCGGCTTCGGCGTGACGCCGCGCGGCCTGCGCCCGGCCTGACCCCAGGAGGCGACGTGCCCGAGGGAGACGTGCTGCGGCTCACCGCCGGACGGCTCGGCGCCGCGCTGCGCGGCTCGCCCCTGGTGCGCGCCGAGCTCCGCTGGCCCTCCGCGGCGGGTGTGGACCTCGTCGGCGCCACGGTGCGCGAGTCGGTCGCGTACGGCAAGCACCTGCTCACCCGGTTCGACGACGGCCGCACCCTGCACACCCATCTGCGGATGGACGGCTACTGGCGGGTGCACCGCACGGGCGCCCGCGAGGCGAACGGCCGCTCCCCCGCCGTCCGCGCGGTCCTGGCGACGGAGACCTGGACGTGCCTCGGGTGGCACCTCGGCATGCTCGACGTCCTCCGCACCCGCGACGAGCCCCGCCTGCTGGGCCACCTCGGCCCGGACGTCCTCGGCGACGACTTCGCGGAGCGGCTCGACGAGGGCGCGGCCCGCCTCGTCACCGACCCCGATCGTCCGCTCTGCGCGGCCCTGCTCGACCAGCGCGGGGTGGCGGGCCTCGGCACCATCTGGACGGCCGAGTCGCTCTTCGCCACGCGCCGGTGGCCCTGGACCCCCGTCGGCTCCCTGGACGACGACGCGCGCCGCACCCTGCTGGTGACGGCCCGCCGGCTCATGGGGCGTAGCGTCGAGGTGGGCCGGCGCTCCGGGCTGGGGGCCGTGGAGCTCGCCGTGCACGGCCGCCACCACAAGCCGTGCCGCCGCTGCGGCACGCCCGTCGCCCTGGGCTCCACCGCCGGCCCCGGGCGGCGGCCCGACGCCGGCGAGCGAGCGATCTACTGGTGCCCGACCTGCCAGTCCGCGCCCTGAGCCTCCCGCCCCGGACGCACGAAGGTCCGGCCCCCGGGCGGTACCCGCGGGGCCGGACCTGTGCGTGGGAAGAGCTGTGGGCCCTGATCAGCCGACCGGTGCGAGGTCTCCTCGCATCGACTCGTCGCGCGACTCGCCGGCACGGCTGAGCAGCCCGGCGTAGACGTCCGCCGGGATCGTGTCGGGGATGTGCAGGCCCTCGGCGACCGCGATCCGGTCGCTGACCTCACGCAGCACGAGGGACATCGGTACGTCGAGCGCCTCGCAGATCGACGCCAGCAGCTCCGACGACGCCTCCTTCTGCCCGCGCTCGACCTCGCTCAGATATCCGAGCGAGACCCTCGCTGCGGACGACACCTCACGCAGGGTGCGCCCCTGGCGCTGCCGCGCGTCGCGCAGCACGTCGCCGATCTCACGTCGCAGTACGACCATCTCGCGCCCCCTCTCCGTGTCCGATCGTCCCGGCACCGGACCGGTCGTGACCGGGTTCCTCGTCCGTCCTGTCGTTCCCCTGGCTCCAGGGGTGGCACTACCGTACCGCGCGCGCGCCGTGCCCGGCCTGGTGTGGCGTGCATCGAGACGGGTTCGTGCCCTGTCGGTCATCACACCCTTCGCAACGCGGGCACCCGGGTGCTTGTTCCCGCGGTCACGACCCGCGACAGGCTCGTCACGCACCCTTCACAGGCCGCCGTCCTGCCCGTCGTCCGGCACGACGTCGTCCGCGGCCGACGCGTCGCCCCAGGCCTCGAGCGCCAGCGCCAGGACGGCCCGCACCACCCCCGCCCGCACCTGGGCGCGGGTGCCGGCGAGATCGAGTCGGAGCACCCGGTCGCCCGCGGGCGTGCTCACGGCGACATAGGCCTCGCCCGGCGGGTGGCCGTCCTGCGGGTCGGGCCCCGCGACCCCGGTCGTCGCGAGCCCGACGTCGGCGCTCAGCACCCGGCGCACGCCCGACGCCATCTGCCCGGCGACCGCGGGGTCCACGGGGCCCCGGAGCGCCAGGAGGTCCGGGTCGACGCCCAGCACCGCGGCCTTGAGGTCGGTCGCGTAGGCGACGACGCCGCCCCGCACGACGGCGGACGCCCCGGGCACGTCGACGAGGGTCGCCACCACCAGCCCGCCGGTGAGGGACTCCGCGGCGGCCAGCGTCCAGCCGCGGGCGTGCGCGCCGTCGAGCACGGCGCGCGCGAGCCTCCCCGACGGCGTCGTCATGCGGCGGGCCGGGGCCCGGGCTCACGACGCCCGGCGGCGAGAAGGCGCGCGCCCTGCACGAAGTAGTCGACGCCCGTCACGACGGTCACCGCGATCGCGGCCCACAGCACGATCCACGCCACGACGTGCACGGCACCGGGGAGCGCCGCCAGGGGCAGCAGGAAGAGCGTGATCGCGACGGCCTGCAGCACCGTCTTCAGCTTGCCGCCCCGCGACGCCGGCATCACGGCGTACCGCAGCACCACCATCCGCAGCACGGTGACGGCGAGCTCGCGCGCGAGGATGACCGTCGGCACCCACCACGGCAGCTCGCCCAGCGGCCAGCAGAGCAGGATCAGGGCGGCGCCCACGAGGGCCTTGTCCGCGATGGGGTCGAGGATCTTGCCGAGGTCGGTCACGAGGTTGCGCGACCGGGCCAGGTAGCCGTCGACGCGGTCGCTCACGGCGGCGACCACGAACACGCCCGTCGCCACGAGCCGCCAGGTGATCGAGTCCCCGCCCTCCATGAGCAACGCCCAGGCGAACACGGGCACCAGCGCGATGCGCACGAGGGTCACCGCGTTGGCGACGTTCCAGGGCGAGGGCGCTTCGTTGACCACCGGCCCACCCTATCGGGGCGACGGGCGTCGGACGCCCGCGGGCCGGTGGGCCGCGCGGGCAGTACTCTCCTCGCGTGCCGCGCCACGCGTCCGACGACGGACGACCCTCACGACGACGTCTCGTCGCCCTGGCCGCGCTGTGCGGTACCGCCCTCGGCGTCGGCGGGGTGCTCGCCGTCGGACCGCTCGGGGGCGCGGAGCCCTCGCCCCCCTCCGGCGCGGGCGCGTCGTCGACGGGCGCGTCTCCCGACAGCCCGTCCCCGACCCCGAGCCCGACTCCCCGGCCGGTCGAGTTCACGCTGCTCGCCGCGGGCGACCTGCTCACGCACAACCCGGTCGTCAGGTCCGCCGGCGGGCCGCAGGATCCCGACTTCACGCCCCTGCTCGCCGGGCTGGACGCCTGGGTGGAGGGCGCCGACCTGGCCCTGTGCCACCTGGAGGTCCCGGTGGCGCCGAAGGGCACGGACCCCAGCGGCTACCCCCTGTTCGGCGCGCCCCCGGGCCTGGTGCGGGACCTCGACGAGCAGGGCTGGGACGGCTGCTCGACGGCCTCCAACCACTCCGTCGACCGGGGCTACGACGGCGTCACCGCCACGATCCGGCGCCTGGCCGACGCCGGGATGGGGTTCGCGGGGACGGCCCGCAGCGCGGCGCAGCAGGACGAGCCGCAGCGGTACGTGCTGACCCGCGAGGACCGGGAGATCACGGTCGCGCACCTGGCCGCCGCCTACGGGCTCAACGGGCTGCCGATGCCCGCGGACGCGCCCTGGGCGGTCGACCTCATCGACGCCGACCGGCTCGTGCGGCAGGCCCGCCAGGCCCGCGAGGACGGCGCCGACGTCGTCGTCGTCAGCCTGCACGCCGGGGTCGAGTACACGGAGACGCTGACCGACCAGCAGGAGGACGTCGTACGACGGCTCGCGCGGTCCGGCGAGGTCGATCTCGTCATCGGGCACCACGCGCACGTCCCCCAGCGGATCGACCTCGTGGGCAAGGGCCCCGACGGCGAGGGGATGTGGGTCGCCTACGGCCTCGGCAACCTGCTGTCGAACCAGAGCGCGGCGTGCTGCGACGCGCGCACCAGCAACGGCGTGCTGCTCACGGCGACCCTGACCCAGGACACCCCGGACGACCCCACCCGCGTGACGGGGGTGACCTGGACCGGCACCACCGTGGACATCGGCGGCGGGCACGACGTGGTCGCGCTCCCCGACGTCCTCGACGATCCCGGCACCACGACCCTGTCCGCCGCGGAGCTCGAGGCCCGCGAGGACCGGGTCCGGGACGCGGTCGGCGACGTCGCCCGGGAACGACAGGAGCCGTCCGTCGCCACGGGCCCTCCGCCGGAGGTGCTCCCCCGCGACGACTGACCGGCGACCGGCGCGGAGCCTCCCGGGACGCTCAGCGCCAGCCGTTCTCCGGGTCGGTGTCGGCGTCGTCGTGGTAGTCCGTGGCCACGGGCGGGGCGTGCCCGTCGGTGCCGTCCGCGTACGGGTCCGAGGTGCCGCCGCCCGCGGACCCGCCGTCGGCGTCCTGGTCGTACGCCTGCGGCGTCTCGCCGCGGATGAGGGCGAGCGCGGACGGCAGGTCGTCCGGGGTCACCAGCACCTCGCGCGCCTTCGACCCCTCGGACGGGCCGACGATCTCGCGCGACTCGAGCAGGTCCATGAGTCGGCCCGCCTTGGCGAAGCCCACCCGCAGCTTGCGCTGCAGCATCGACGTGGAGCCGAACTGCGTGGTCACCACGAGCTCGGTGGCCTGGAGCAGCAGGTCGAGATCGTCGCCGATGTCCTCGTCCACCTGCTTCTTGGCCGCCGCGGGCGCGGTGACGTCCTCGCGGTAGACGGGCTTGAGCTGCGCCTTCACGTGCTCGACGACGGAGTGCACCTCGGACTCGGTGACCCAGGCGCCCTGCACGCGCATGGGCTTGGCCGCGCCCATGGGCAGGAAGAGGGCGTCACCCTGGCCGATGAGCTTCTCGGCGCCCGGCTGGTCGAGCACGACGCGCGAGTCGGCCAGCGACGACGTCGCGAACGCGAGCCGGGACGGCACGTTCGCCTTGATCAGGCCGGTGACGACGTCCACCGACGGGCGCTGCGTGGCGAGCACCAGGTGGATGCCGGCGGCGCGCGCGAGCTGGGTGATCCGCTGGATCGAGGCCTCGACGTCGCGCGGCGCCACCATCATGAGGTCCGCGAGCTCGTCCACCACGACCAGGAGGTACGGGTACGGCGCGATCTTGCGCTCCGAGCCCGGCAGCGGCTTCACCTTGCCCGCCCGGACGGCGGAGTTGAAGTCGTCCACGTGCTTGTAGCCGAACGTGGCGAGGTCGTCGTAGCGGGCGTCCATCTCGCGCACCACCCAGTCGAGAGCCTCGGCGGCCTTCTTGGGGCTGGTGATGATCGGCGTGATCAGGTGCGGGATGCCCTCGTAGATCGTCAGCTCGACGCGCTTCGGGTCGACGAGGACCAGGCGCACCTGCTCCGGCGTCGCCCGCATGAGGATCGAGGTGATGAGCGAGTTGATGAAGCTGGACTTGCCGGCGCCCGTCGCGCCGGCGACGAGGATGTGCGGCATCTTCGCGAGGTTCGCGACGACGTAGCCGCCCTCGACGTCCTTGCCCACGCCCATGACCATCGGGTGCTCGGTGCGGCGTGCCGCCGACGAGCGCAGCACGTCGCCGAGCACGACCGTCTCGCGGTCGGAGTTCGGGATCTCGATGCCGATCGCCGACTTGCCGGGGATGGGCGACAGGATGCGCACGTCCGCGCTCGCCACCGCGTACGCGATGTTGTTGGACAGCGACGTGATGCGCTCGACCTTGGTCTTCGCGCCGACCTCGACCTCGTACCGGGTGACCGTCGGCCCACGGGTGAAGCCCGTCACCTGCGCGTCGACGCCGAAGTCCTCGAAGACCTTCGTCAGCGACTCCACCACGCGGTCGTTCGCCGCGGACCGGGTCTTGTGCGGCGCGCCCTTGCCGAGCGACTCCTCGCTGGGCAGCAGGTAGACCGTGTCGCCGTCGAGCATGGGCTGCTCGGCGCGGCCCATCGGCGGCAGGTCGCTCGCGGGGGCCGGGGCGGGCTCGTCGGGCACGACGGCGGCGACGGCCTCGGTCGGCGCGGTCGCGGCAGCGCCGACCCTCGGTGCGGCCTTGCCGCGCGGGCCCTTCGCAGCCTTGGCGGCCGCGTCCTTCTCGAGCGTGGCGGCCTTCTCGAACGCCTCGTCCCCGGCGTACTCGTCGAGCCCGTCGGCCTCGGCCGCCTCGGCGGCCCGCTGCGCCTTCGTCTTGCGGGTGCGCTTCTTGCGCGGCGCCGGGTCGGTGCCGTCGTGCCGCGAGACGCCCTCGGCGAGCGCGAGCCCGTCGTCGTCCACGGCCTCGTCGGCCCGGTGGTTGCCGGTGAGGCGGTCGTACAGGCCCCGCAGCCGCTCGGGGATGCGGTGCACCGGCGTGGCCGTGACCACCAGGAGGCCGAAGAAGCCCAGGAGCAGGAAGAGCGGGACGGCGACCCATTCGGTCAGCCCGGTCACGACCGGCGTCGCGGCGAGGTAGCCGATGATGCCGCCGGCGTCCTGGAGCGCCTCGAAGCCGTCGCTCGGCGCGGGCGTGCCCTCCGCGATCGCGACGAGCGCGCACACCGACACGACGACGAAGATCAGGCCGATGGCGACGCGGGAGTTCGCCTGCCCCCGTTCGGGGTGCCGCATGACGCGGAACCCCAGCCACAGGAGCAGCACGGGGACGGCCACGCCGGCCAGTCCCACGGTGCCGGCGACGACGGCGTGCACGACGGTGCCGAAGGTGCCGGAGATGCCCCACCACTCCCGCGCGGCCACGACCAGCGCGAGGGCGATGAGGAAGAAGGCGACGCCGTCTCGGCGGTGCTCGGGTTCCAGGTCTCTTGCTCCCTTGGTGATGCTGCGGGTCAGGCCGCCGAGCCCGTGCGCGACGCCCAGGTACAGGCCGCGCACCGCCCGGACGGGCCAGGACGGCCCCGACCGTACCGGTCGTCGCGCCGGCGGCCTGCGCGTGCCGGTGCCCCGACCCGAGCTGCCGCCCGACCCCTTGCCCGACGAGCGGGTGGACGACGAGCGCCCGGAGGAGGACCGGGCGGGCGCACGCCGGGTCGGGGCGGCCACGGATGCGGTCCGCCCCGTTCGTGCCGTCCCCCGCGGAGTCCCGGTAATTCTGCGGGCGGGTGTCCGGGTCGCCATGATGCCCCCACGGTACCCGCGCCATGGGTCGCGACGCCGCAGGTCCAGGGCGCGTGTTGCCGGCCCCCGGGCGGGCCTCAGCCGGCTGTGAGAAGCCCCACGCCCAGCGTCACGACGCCGGCGGCGAGGACGACGGCGCCGGCGGGCAGCAGGAGGACGGCCCGGTTCGGCGACGTGCGTCCGGCCCCCGCGGCCGACAGGAAGAAGCCGGCGGGCAGGAGGATCGCGGCGACCAGCACGCCGGTCGCGGCGAGCCAGCGCCACCCTCCGGCGAGGTCCGTCGCCTCGGCGAGCACCACGCACAGCAGGCCCAGGATGACGAGGACCCCGGCGTGCGCGTGCCCCGCCCGGAAGAACGAGGTCTGGAACGGCGTGGCGGGCGCCCTCCCGGTGACCACCTTCACGAGGAACCAGCCGCCGGACTCGATGCCGACCACGGTCAGGAGGACGATGCCCGCCGTGATGCGGGCGGCGTCGGTGAGCTCGAGCACGGGATCCTCCGGCAGGACGAACGGACGAGGTTTATGAACATTGTTATAGAACACCGTTCGCAAACCTGCGTCAAGAGGTCTACGCTCACCGCATGGCCCGCCCCCGCCTGCACGACGACGCCCTGCGCACCCGCCTGCTGGAGGTCACCTCCGAGGCCCTCTCCACCGGGGGCGAGCACGCCGTGACCGTCCGGTCGGTCGCCGCCTCCGCCGGCACCAGCGCGTCCGCCGTGTACGCGCTGTTCGGCTCGCGCGAGGAGCTGCTCGCCGCCGTCAGCGCCGAGGGCTTCCGCCGGTTCGCCACGCATCTGGCCGCCGTCCCGCGCACCGACGACCCCGCAGCCGACCTGCGCGCCCTCGGCGTGGCGTACCGTCGCAGCGCGCTGGCCGACCCGCACTTCTACCGGACGATGTTCGACCGGGCCGTGCGCCCGGGCGCCGACGCCGCGCCCGCCGTCGAGCAGCCCACCTTCCGCGTGCTGCGCGACGCCGCCGCGCGCGTGCTCGGCGTCGGGCCCGACGACGCCGAGGCGGTCGCCGTCGGGCTGTGGGGGCTCGTGCACGGCCTGGTGTCGCTCGAGCTCGCCGGGCTGCTGCCGGGCGACGAGCCCGCCCGCGCCGCGCGCTACGAGGCCGCGGCGGGCGCCGTCGGGCCCGCCCTGCTCGCGCGCTGAGGAATGCCGGCCGGCGCGGCGCTCAGCCCGCCCGGCGCCACTCCTCGACGTCGGCCACGTGGCGCGCCACCGCCTCGGGAGCCAGGAAGGACCCGCGGAACGACGCCGCGGCGAGGTCGGCGCGCTGGTCCCGCGTGAGGTGGAACTGCGCGGTCACGGCGTCGTCGACCTCGTCGACGTAGCCGCCGAAGTACGACGGGTCGTCGGAGTTGAGCGACACGTTCAGCCCCGCCTCGAGCATCGCCGGCAGCGGGTGCTGGGCGAGGGACGGCACGGCGCGCAGCCGCACGTTGGAGACGGGGCAGACGGTGAGCGGGACCTGGTCGCGCACCAGCCGCGCCACCACGTCCGGGTCCTCGAGCGCGCGGATGCCGTGGTCCACCCGCTCCGCGCCGAGCAGGTCCAGCACCTCGGTCACGTGCCAGGCCGGGCCCTCCTCGGCGGCGTGCGCCGTGCGCCGCAGCCCGTGCGCGGCGGCCCTGGCGAACGCCGGCGCGAACGGGGCGGCCGAGAAACCGACCTCCGTGGACGCGAGCCCCACGCCGGCGACCGGGGCGTCGAGCGCCAGCAGGTCGTCGAGCAGCTCCTCCGCCTCCGGCGCGGGCCGGTGGCGCAGGAACGCCGCGATCAGCAGGCCGGAGACGCCGAGCTCCGCCTCGCCGTGCGCGAGGCCCTGCGTCACGCCCGCCACGACCTCCGCCAGGGGCACGCCCCGCGCGACGTGCGTCTGCAGGTCGACCATGAGCTCGGCGTGCCGCACCCCGCCCGCCGCGGCCCGCCGCAGGTAGGCGACCGTGAGGTCCGCGAAGTCGTCCGCCGTGCGGAGCACCTGCGACGTCGCGTGGTAGAGGTCGAGGAAGGACTGCAGGTCCGTGAACGCGTACGCCGTGCGCAGCGCGGCCGGGTCCGCGAACGGCAGGTCGATCCCGTTCCGGTCGGCGAGGGCGAACGCCAGCTCGGGCTCGAGGGTGCCCTCCAGGTGCAGGTGGAGCTCGGCGCGCGGGGGTCGCTGCGGGGTCGCCGCGAGCGGGTGGGACGACGCCGGGGTCGAGGGGGTCGGGGTCATGCCAGGCAGCGTACGGTGCCGCGTGCGCCGCTCAGGCGACCGGGGCGAGCCTGGCCCGCAGCCCCCCTGTGATCTCGCGCACCAGGCCGATCCAGAGGACGGCGCCCGCCACCACGGCCACGGTGGCGAGGCCCTCGAACACGGGGACCGTCTCCGGGTCGCGCGCGGCGAGGCCCAGGGACGAGAACGCCGCCTGGTTCGACGCCCACAGACCCACGAGCCAGCACGCCCACCACCAGCCGAGCCGGCTCGGCGTCCGGCCGC
Source organism: Isoptericola sp. NPDC060257 (assembly GCF_042726645.1). Lineage (NCBI taxonomy): Bacteria > Bacillati > Actinomycetota > Actinomycetes > Micrococcales > Promicromonosporaceae > Isoptericola > Isoptericola sp. NPDC060257. The sequence goes on along the minus strand of NZ_JBHXAW010000046.1, from coordinate 589 downwards.
CCACCGCGGCGGCGCGCACGTCACGCACCACCTGGAACGGGAACCAGAGGGAGACGACGGGGACCGCCCACCCCAGCCAGACCCACACCGGCCCGCGCACCTGCCGGACCGCCGGGGACAGCACCATCGCGATGCGCCGGCACTGCTGGAGCCAGAGGCACGCGACGACGAACGCCGCGACCTGGAGCGGCAGGAGGAGGTTGCCGAGCTCGTCGTACGGCGTCGAGACCGACAGGAGCGACCCGCCCGCCGCGAGCGCCGCCTCGTAGGGCGCGACCGCCGGGAACGAGGCGGCCAGGAGCACCACCTGGACCACGGACCAGGCCACCGCCAGGGCGACGGTCGCCGTCGCGAGCCCCGTCGGGGTGGCCGGCGCGGGAGCCGGCGAGGCCCAGCCCACCGGGGCCGACGGTGCGGCGGCCGGCGGCGTGTACCCCGGCGGCGCGTAGGCACCGAACCGCGGCTGCGGCGCCGGCGCCGGCGCGGCCGGCGGGGCCACGGGTGGGGTGGCACCGGACGGCGGGGCGAACGGGTCGGGCTGGGTCATGGATACCTCCGGGACGGCGGCGGGGCCGCGCCAGCATAGTGG
>NZ_JBHXAW010000045.1:0-20809 GCF_042726645.1 Isoptericola sp. NPDC060257 | reverse complement strand
GGGCCAGGATCACACCCACGACGCTCTCGTCAGCGGCCGGTGTTGTTCATCTCGTCCGGGTGCGAGCCGATGCGCTCGCCGCGGTCGAGGCCGGTGATGGCGGCCATGTCGTCGCCGGAGAGCTCGAAGTCGAAGATCTCCAGGTTCTCGCGGATGCGCGACGGCGTCGCGGACTTGGGGAAGACGACGTCGCCGCGCTGCACGTGCCAGCGCAGCACCACCTGGGCGGGGGTGCGGCCGTGCTCGGCGGCGATGCGGGCGAGCGTCGGGTCCTCCAGCACGCGGCCGCGCCCGAGCGGGGACCAGGCCTCGGTGACGATGCCGTGCTCGGCGTCGAACGCGCGGACCTCCTCGTTGCCGAACCACGGGTGGATCTCCACCTGGTTGACGGCGGGCACCACGGTGCCCTCGGCCAGCACGCGACGCAGGTGGTGCGGCTGGAAGTTCGAGGTGCCGATCGCGCGGGCCCGGCCGGAGCGGTACAGCTCCTCCAGGGCGCCCCACGCCTCGACGAACCGGCCGACGGCGGGCAGCGGCCAGTGGATGAGGAACAGGTCGACGTGGTCGAGGCCGAGCTCCTCGAGGGAGCGGTCGAAGGCCTCCAGGGCGGCGTCGTGCTCGTGGAACGCGTTGTTCAGCTTGGTCGTGACGAAGAGCTCGTCGCGCGGCAGCCCGGCCGCGGCGATGGCCTCGCCGACCCCCCGTTCGTTGCGGTACATCTGCGCGGTGTCGATGTGCCGGTAGCCCGCCTCGAGGGCGGTCAGCACCAGCTCGCGCGTCTCCTCCGGCGGGACCTTGAAGACGCCGTAGCCGAGCTGCGGGATCGACGTGCCGTTGTTCAGGGGCAGGGACGGGATCTCGGTGCTCATGTCACCCATCTTGTCCCGGACGGCGTGGCGTCGCGCGGCCGTCCCGTCCGCCGGGGCAGTCCCCACCGTGCCGAGGTAGTACGGGTCGTGCCGAGGTGGTACGACATCCCGCGAGGTAGTCCCGCGGCGACTACCTCGCGGTTCCCCGTACCACCTCGCGGGTGCTGACGGCGCTGCGTGATCGATCCCATGGCGCCCGGGGTCGCCGTCGAGGCGGTGTCGGGAGCAGGCTGGAGGCGTCGTCGCGGCGCTGCACGACCCGGCGGGGTGGCCGGCGGCGACGGCGCCGCCGCGTGGTCAGCGCGGACCGGCCGCCCCGCCGTCGTCCGGTGCGCAGCAGCCGTCGCCGCACCCGTCGCCGCAGGCGTCGCACCCGTCCTCGTCCGACGCGAGGAGCGCGCCGACGGGGGTGCAGCAGGCGTCGCCGCGCCAGGCCTCGACGCCCTCGCGCACCGCGAACCCGGCGATGACGAGCGCCGCGAGCGGGTCGGCCCACGACCAGCCGAGCGTCGCGTTGAGGACGAGCCCGACCAGCAGCACCGCCGACAGGTAGGTGCAGATCAGCGTCTGCTTCGAGTCGGCTACGGCGGACGCCGAGCCGAGCTCGCGGCCGGTGCGCCGTTCGGCCCACGACAGGAACGGCATGATCGCGAGGCTGACGGCGGCGAGCGCGATGCCGACGGGGGAGTGGTCCGGCTCGGCCGCGCCGAGCAGCGTGCGGGCGGCGTCGACGGTGACGAACAGGGCGAGGCCGAAGAACGACACCGCGATGAGGCGCAGCGCCGTGCGCTCGCGGCGGTGCGGGTCCGGCGCCGCGAACTGCCACGCGACCGCGGCCGCCGACAGCACCTCGACCACCGAGTCCAGACCGAAGCCGACCAGCGCCGCCGACGACGCCGCTCGCCCCGCTGCGATGGCCACGACCGCCTCGACGACGTTGTACGCGATCGTCGCGGCGACGATCCAGCGCACCCGGCGCTCGAGCAGCGCGCGCCGGGCGGGCGGGACGGGGCGGAGCGGGAGGGCGGTCACGGTCCCGACCGTACACGGATGCCTGTACCGTCGGCCAGAGGTCTGGGGCGTCCCGGCGTCGCGCGGCAGGCATGCTGTACCCATGTCGAAGAGCCTTCCCCTGCCCCCCACGGTGATCGACGACGACCGCGAGGTGCGGTTCGTCGCGGGGACGAACCAGTTCGCGATGCGTCTCAAGGACGGTCACCTGCACGTGCGCGCGATCATCGACGGCGAGGACGAGGCGCAGATCTCGGTCGCCCCGACGTCGAGGAGCACCCTCGACCTGCGCATCCAGCGCCGGACGCCGCAGGGTCCCGTGGAGGTCGAGGGACCGACCGTGCGGTAGGAGCCCCTCCGGGGCGCAGGTCACGACGCCAGGCTGTGGTCCTGTCGGCGGGTGGCGCACAATGGAGGGGTCGGAGGTGTTCCATGGTCACGATCGACGAGGCGCGCGCCGCCAAGCCCGCCCTGCGTGAGGCGCTCCAGAGCGTCGAGGGGGTGCGCGGCGTCGGGCTCGCCCAGCGCGGAGACGAGACGGACTGGGTGCTGCAGGTGAACGTCGTCTCCCTCAGCGCGCGCAAGGACGTGCCGCCCCAGGTGGACGGCGTCCCCGTGCAGGTGACGGTGGTCGGCGCGGTCACCGCGTTCTGACGCGCTGAGGTCCTGACGTCAGGCGGCCAGCGCCGCCAGCGCGGCCACCTGCTCCAGCAGCTCGTCCGCCCCGACGGTGTCGTTCGGGTCGAGGAGCACCCGCGACACCGCTCCCAGCAGCAGCATCTGCACGAGCGCGCCCTGCGCGTCGGGGACGCCGAAGAGCTCGGCCAGCGCGGTGCGGGCGTGCGCGTTGTCGGCGGAGACGGCGGCGGCCCGCTCCGGGTCGCGCGCGGCGGCCGCGACGAGCTCGAGCTGCACGGCCCAGAGGGCACGGTCGTCGGCGACCGACGCCATGACGCGCTCCCACACCGCGCGGAACCGCTCGCCCGGCGACGCGCCCAGGTCCTCGGCGCCGATGGACTCCAGCACGTCGCCCCAGTCGCGCAGCGCGTCGACGAGGGCCGCGTCGAGCAGCGCCTCCTTGCTCCTGAAGTGGTACCCGATCGCCGCGAGGCTCACGCCTGCCGTGGTGGCGATGTCGCGTGCCGACGTGCGGGCGTACCCCTTGTCGCGGAGGCAGGTCCGGGCGGCGGCGAGGAGGGCGGCCCTGTTGTCGGTGGAGCGCATGGCCCCATGCTAGCTCGAACGTCTGATACGAACGTCTTGCACGATCGTCTCAATGAGGTCTAGCGTGGTGCGCGCCACCTTCCCCAGGGTCAGGAGAATTCCCATGAACCGCTCCGTCCTCGTCTCCGGCGGCGGCGTCGCCGGCCTCGCCCTCGCGCACCGGCTCGCCGCCCGCGGCGACGTCGTGACCGTCGTCGAGCACGCGTCCGCGCCCCGCGTCGGCGGCTACAAGGTCGACGTGCGGGGCGCCGCGCTCCAGGTGCTGGACCGCATGGGCCTGCTCGTGGAGGCGCGGGGCCTGCGCACGGAGGTCCGCGCGGGCACGGTCGTCGACGCCCGCGGGCGCCGGGCCGCCAGCATGGACGGCGACACCTTCGGCGGGCGCGTGCACGACGACGTCGAGCTGCTGCGCGGCGACCTCCACCGCCTCCTGCGCGAGGGTGCCGCCGACGCCGAGCACGTCTACGGCGACTCGATCCGGTCCCTGGTGGACACCGGCGACGGCGTGGAGGTCGAGCTCGCCTCGGGTCGCACCGGGCGCTACGACGTCGTCGTCGGGGCCGACGGACTCCGCTCCCGGACGCGGGACCTGGTGCTCGGGCCGGACGAGCAGCACGTCGTCGACCTGGGGTACTACGTGGCCGTGGCGACCGTCCCCAACCGGCTGGGTCTCGACCGCGAGGAGGTCACGTACGTGGGGCCCGGCCGCACCGCGCTGGTCTACGCCACGGCGCGGGAGGAGGGCGCGCGGGCGATGTTCCTGTGGTCGTCGGCGCCGCTCGGCCACCGCGACCTCGGGCGCGAGGAGCGCGAGCGGCTGCTCGCCGACGCGTACGCCGGCGAGGGCTGGGAGGTGCCCGGCCTGCTGGCCGACGTGCCCGCCTCGCCCGACCTGCTGTTCGACTCCCTCAGCCAGGTGCGCGCCGAGCGGTGGTCGGCCGGTCGCACGGTGCTGCTCGGCGACGCCGCGTACTGCGCGTCGGCGGCGTCCGGCCAGGGCACGAGCCTCGCGCTCGTCGGCGCGTACGTGCTGGCCGCCGCCCTCGACGCGCACGACGAGCCGGCGGCGGCGTTCGCCGACTACGAGCGCCGGATGCGCCCGTTCGTGGCGGCGAACCAGGCGCTCGGACCCGCGAACGTCAAGCGGATGGTGGTGGGCACCCGCGGGCAGGTGCGCGCCTCGCTCGCGATGCTGCGGGTCATGGACAGGCTGCCCGGCAAGGACCGCATGATGGCCGCGATGACGGCGCCCATCCACCGCGCGGCGAACGGGATCGAGCTGCCCCCGCTGGTCAGCTGACCGGGCTCGTCGGGCGCGGCGCTCTCGCTCGTCGCGGGCCGCGCCCGCGAGACGCCAGGTGCCGCAGCAGCCGCTCGGCCGGGCCCTGGACGCCCCGGCGGTCCAGCGCGGCCGAGACGACGACCGTGGCCGCCCAGACCACGACGGCCAGCGCCGTCGCCGCCGCCGTGCCCAGGGAAGCGCCCAGTCCGGCGAAGGGCAGGGTCAGGAGGAGCACGAACACCACGGACTGGCTGAGGTACGCGCTCAGGGAGCGTCGGCCGGTGGCGGCGACCGCGCTGACGACGGTCCCGGGACGGGCGGGGGCGCGGTCCGCCAGCAGGGCGAACGCCGCCGCGAGCCCCAGGCCGCCCGCCACGCCGGTCAGCGCATGGACGACGGCGAGGGTCACGGAGCCGGTGGTGCCCGGCACGGGGAGGTAGCCGCCCACGACGAGCCCGCTGGGGGCACCGCCGACCACGGCCAGCACCAACCCGACCAGCGCCGTCCGGCGCAGCAGCCGTCGGTGGAGGAACGGCTGCTCGAGGACGCGGTGCCGGGCGGCGACGACGCCGACGAGGGCCGCGGCGACCACCGGGAGCAGCGCGAACGGCGCCATGACCCACTCCATCGGGCGGGAGGCGAGCGCGGCGAGCGGGTCGGCCATCTCGAACGACCAGAGGAAGCCGCGTTCCGGCCCCGTCGCCAGGCCGTAGACCAGGCCGGTGACGACGGCGGCGGGCACCATCCACAGCCCGGCGACCCACAGCAGCGCGCGGTCCGAGCGTCGCAGCAGCACCGCGAGCATCAGGCCGACGACCCCGTACCAACCGAGGATGTCGCCCGGGAAGAGGAGCACCCCGTGGACCGCGCCGAACGCGATGAGGACGAGGCTGCGCCGCCGCTGGAGCCGCCGGACCTCCGCGTCGCCGGCGCCGTCGCTCCGCCGCCGCTCGGACAGCTGGACCATCCCGTACCCGAAGAGGAACGCGAACAGCGGGTAGGCGCGCCCGTCGACCAGCGTCACCACGGCGGCGGACACGGCGTGGTCCGCCGCGCCGTCCTCGACGACGTGCTGGCGAAAGCCGTACGGGCGACCGACCAGGTAGATCATCACGTTCGCCACGGCGATCAGCGCCAGCATCCAGCCGCAGGCCAGGTCCGGGGCCAGCGACCGTCCGAGGAGCGACCGAGCCGAGGGCGGTCTTTCGGGCGCGGTCGCGGGGCGAGGGCTCATGCCGTCACGCTAGGGAGCGGCAGGTCGGGCGCGGGTCCCCCGGTCGGCTGCCGTTCCCGCCTGCGCGGACGGACACCGCCGTCCACCGGACGGACGACGCGCCACCCGGCTGCGAGGTCACCCTCCGTGCGGAGGAGCCCCGATCGCCCGGTTGTCGACGACGTCGAGCTGCGTGGCGAGGCGCCAGACCTCGGCGAGGACGACCAGCAGGCCGACCACGGCGGTGAGCAGGCCGAGGAAGTACGGCACGTCGTCGCTCGGCGGCATCTCGTCGTCCACGAGGAGCATCGCGTCGACGTTCATCTGCGTCGCACCGCCGTGACGCGGGTGAACCCGGGGGATCCCGCAGAATGGACCGGTGAGCACCTCCCGCCTGCCCCGTGTCCGCGCGTCCGAGCTGGTCGGCCGCGGCTGGCTCAACACCGGCGGCCGCGACGTCGCCCTCTCCGACCTGCGCGGCAAGGTCGTTGTGCTCGATTTTTGGACCTTCTGCTGCATCAACTGCCTGCACGTGCTGGACGAGCTGCGCGAGCTGGAGGAGCGGCACCGCGACGAGCTGGTGATCGTGGGCGTGCACTCGCCCAAGTTCGCGCACGAGGCCGACCCGGACGCGCTGGCCGCCGCCGTCGAGCGGTACGAGGTGCGACACCCGGTGCTCGACGACCCGGAGCTGGTGACCTGGGGCGCGTACACCGCCCGCGCCTGGCCGACGCTCGTCGTCGTCGACCCCGAGGGGTACGTCGTGGCGCAGATGGCGGGGGAGGGGCACGCGTCGGCGATCGAGGCGATCGTCGACGAGCTGGTCGCCGAGCACGACGCGAAGGGCACCCTGCACCGCGGCGACGGGCCGTACGTGCCGCCCGAGCCCACGTCGGGCACGCTGCGCTTCCCGGCCAAGGCGGTCGCGCTGCCGGGCGGGAACCTGCTCGTGGCCGACGCCGGGCACCACTCGCTGGCCGAGCTCGGGCCCGACGGCGAGACCCTCGTGCGGCGCATCGGCTCCGGCGAGCGCGGGCTCGCCGACTCCCGCGGCGACGCGGCCCCCGACGAGGCGCGGTTCAGCGAGCCGAACGGCCTGTGCCGGGTGCCGGACGAGCTGCGCCCCGCGCTCGGCTACGACGTGCTCGTCGCGGACACGGTGAACCACGCGCTCCGCGGCGTCGACCTCGCCACCGGGCGGGTGCGGACGGTGGCGGGCACGGGCGAGCAGTTCATGGTGGGCGGGCAGGAGAACGTCGTCGGGTCGACCGACGCGTTCGACCCCGCCACGGCCTACCCCGCCGCCTCCGTGCGCCTCAGCTCGCCGTGGGACGTCGCGTGGTCGCCGCGCCTGGGGGCGTTCGTCGTCGCGATGGCCGGGAACCACACGCTGTGGGCGTTCGAGCCGCTGGCGGGGACGGTCGCGCTGCTCGCCGGCACGATGAACGAGGGCCTGGAGGACGGCCCCGGCGCCGACGCCTGGTTCGCGCAGCCCTCCGGCCTGGCGCCGGCGACCGGTCCCGGCGCCGCCGACGCGATCTGGCTCGCCGACGCCGAGACGTCGGCCCTGCGCCGGGTGACGCCGGCCGACGACGGGTCGGTCGCCGTGACGACTGCCGTCGGGCAGGGGCTGTTCGACTTCGGCCACCGCGACGGCGCGGCGGGCGAGGCGCTGCTGCAGCACCCGCTGGGCGTGGCGACGCTGCCCGACGGGAGCGTCGTCGTCGCCGACACGTACAACGGCGCGCTGCGACGGTACGACCCGGCCGCGGACGTCGTGACGACGCTCGCCACCGGCCTCGCCGAGCCGAGCGACGTGCTCGTCGAGGCCTCCGACGACGCGGTCCACCTGCTCGTCGTGGAGTCCGCCGCGCACCGGCTGACGCGGGTCGCGCTGCCGGCGGACGTCGCGGGCGAGGTGCTCGACGCCGGCGCGCACCGCGTGGCGCGCCCGGCGACGGAGGTCGCGCCCGGCGAGCTGCGCCTGGACGTGCCGTTCGTGCCCGCGCCGGGCCAGAAGCTCGACGACCGCTGGGGCCCGTCCACCGAGCTGCGCGTCAGCGCCACCCCGCCCGAGCTGCTGCTCGACGGCGCGGGCGACGGCGTCGACCTGGACCGCGTGCTGGTGCTCAACCCGGACGTCGCCGAGGGCGTGCTGCACGTGACGGCCAAGGCCGCGTCGTGCGACGTCGTCCCGCTCGGCCCGGACGGCGAGCCCGACCCCGACGTCTTCCCCGCCTGCCACCTGGCGCAGCAGGACTGGGGCGTGCCGGTGCGCGTCACGCCCGACGGCGACGCCTCGCTCAGCCTGCCGCTGCGCGGCTGACGCGCGGCGAGGTCGCGGCGCCCTAAGGTTTCGGCGTGACCGCACCGAGCACCGCCGACGTCCTCGTCGCCGGCCCCGCGTCCTGGAACCGCATCGTGCACCTGGACGCGCTGCCCGAGCCGACGCCCCACACCGTGTTCGCGCGCGGCGCGTACGACACGGTCGGCGGCACGTCCGCCGGCAAGGCGCTCAATCTCGCGAGCCTGGGCCGCGGCGTCGTGCTGCGCACCGTGCTCGGGGACGACGACGAGGGCGCGCGCGTGCGCGGCGTCCTCGACGACGCGGGCGTGCGGATCCTCGCCGAGCCGTCCCCGGACGGTCGCACGGAGAGCCACCTCAACCTCATGGACGCCGGCGGCGGTCGGCTGTCGGTCTACCTGCGCGCGCCCGGCGAGGTCCCCGCCGCGGGGCCCGGCTGGGACGCGACGCTCGCCGCCGTGGACGCCGCCGCGGCCGTCGTCGTCGACCTCGCCGCGCACTCCGTCCCCGTCCTGGTCGCGGCCGCCGAGCGGGGCCGCGACGTGTGGGTGGACCTGCACGACTACGACGGCACCACGGCGTTCCACCGCCCGTGGGCCGACGCGGGCACGCACGTGTTCCTCAGCTCCGACCGCCTGCCCGACCACCGGTCGTTCATGGCCGGGCGGCTCGACGCCGGGGCGCGGCTGGTCGTGTGCACGCACGGCGCCCGCGGCGCCACCGCCCTCACCGCCGAGGGCTTCGTGGAGGTCCCCGCCGAGCCGGTGGACGACGTCCTGGACACCAACGGCGCGGGCGACGGGTTCTTCGCCGGCTTCCTCGACGCCCACCTTCGTGGGGCGGACCTCGCCGAGGCGCTCGCGGCGGCCGCGGCCCACGCCGCCCGCGTGGTGCGCAGCCCGGGCCTGGCGCCGGAGGACTAGGCCAGGCCCGTGTCCCGCGCGACGATCGCCGCCTGCATACGGGAGACCACGCCCAGCTTGGCCAGCACCCGGGAGACGTGGGTCTTCGCGGTGGCCTCGGTGATCACCAGCTCGTCCGCGATCCCCTGGTTGGACAGGCCGCGCCCCAGCGCGCCGAGCACGTCGACCTCGCGCGGGGTGAGGTCGGCGAGGCGCGGGTCGGCGAGGCGGGGGTCGGCGCGGCGCGGCGGCGCACCGGGCGCGGGGCCGGGGGCGACGGCGGGCGTCGAGGCCCCGGCGAGCTGGGCGAGCACGCGGCGGGTCACCTCGGGCGCGAGGACACCGTCCCCCGCCGCGACGCGGCGCACGGCGTCGAGCAGCGCGGCGGGCTCCGCCGTCTTGAGCAGGAACCCGGCGGCGCCCGCACGCAGCGCTCCGTCCACGTACTCGTCCAGGTCGAACGTGGTGAGCACGAGGACGTCCGCCAGGCCCTGGGCCGCGATGGCGCGGGTGGCGGCGATGCCGTCCGTGCCCGGCATGCGCAGGTCCATGAGCACGACGTCGGGCCGCAGCGCGCGGGCGTTCGTCACCGCCGCGTCGCCGTCGGCCGCCTCGCCCACCACCTCGACGTCGTCCGCCGCGTCCAGGAGCATCCGCAGGCCGGCGCGGATCGCGGCGTGGTCGTCCGCGATCAGCACGCGGACCGGGCCGGGGGAGGGGGCCGTCGTCATGGGGTCGGGCTCCGGTCGTCGGTGTCGGTGTCGGTGTCGGTGTCGGTGTCGGTGTCGGTGTCGGTGTCGGTGTCGGTGGGGGAGCCGTGCGCGCCCGCGGGGACGCGCGCCCGCACGACCCAGCCGCCGTCGTCGGTCGCCGCCGCGTCGAACGCGCCGCCGAGCGCCTCGGCGCGCTCTCGCATGGTCAGCATCCCCATGCCCGCGCTGACGGGGTGGGTCGCCGCGCGGGGGTCGCCGGTGAGCACCGCCCGTGGGGCCGAGTTCCGCACCTCCAGGGTGACCGGGCTGCCCGGCCCTGGCTCGCACGCCAGGCGCACGACGACGGCGGCCCCGGGCGCGTGCTTGCGCGCGTTGGTCAGCGCCTCCTGCGCGATCCGGTAGAGCGCGTGCCCGACGGCGGCCGGCCTGTCCGCCGTCGCGACGCCGTCCGGGTCCTCGACCGTCACGACGGTGCCGTCCGCGCGGGCCGCGGCGAGCAGGTCGTCGAGGCGGTCGAGCCGCCCGGGCGCCGCGAGCGGGTCGCGCGGCGCGTCGGCGCGCAGCAGCTCGATCATGGACCGCATCTCCGTGAGGGACGCGACCGCGCTCGTGCGGACCTGCTCCAGCGCGCCGCGGTCGCGCGCGGCGTCCGGCGCGGTGCTGAGCGCCGCACCGGAGTGGATCGCGATGGTGGACAGGTGGGAGGCGATGACGTCGTGCAGGTCGCGCGCCATCGCCGCCCGCTCGGCGCGGACGGCCTCGTGCCGGTCGAGCTCGGCGATCCGTTCGAGGTCGGTGGCGCGCCTGCGCTCCAGCTCCGCGGTCCGCCGCGCCTCGTCCGCGCGGGACCGTTCCACGGCGGCCAGCTCGGACTTCTGCCGCACGTTGTCCGCCCACCACATCGGGACCAGCAGGATCGCGCCCAGGTTCAGGCCCGTCGTGATGAAGGCGCGTGCGTCGCGGGTCGCCTCGCCGGCGGCGACCGCGCCCGCGACGGTCAGCACGACGGCCGTGCCCCACAGCCACCGGCGCGCCGTCGGGCCCGACCACATCGCTGCCGCGAACAGCAGGTCCCACAGCACGAGCAGGATCGCGAGGCTGCCGCCCCACGTCAGGTCCACCAGGGTGACGGCGACGCCGCCGGCGAGCGCCAGCATCGGGTGAGAGCGCTTGACGAGCGTGAGGGCGCACCCGACGGCGAGGAGCGCGACCCGCCACCACGGCTCCGGCACCACCGCGCCGAGAGGGCCGCCCCGGAAGAGGTCGACGAGCCCGACCTCCAGCAGGAGCCAGCCCAGCGCGAACAGGGTCAGCGCGGTCGTGACGTCGCCGCGCCGGTCGTCGCCGCCCCACGCCCGCACGAGCCTCCCGAGGAGGGTGGGGGCGGGGCGGTCGGTCGTCACCGCACCATCCCAGCACAGGGCGCGCCGCGGGGGATCGGTCGAAGGGTGTACCCCCGGTCAGCGGTGCAGGATCAGTCGTTCGGGCGACGACGACGGCCGGGCCCGCCGCGAGGATCGTCGGCATGGACCTCATCGACCTCGGCGGGCTGGAAGGCGCGGGCCTCGGCGTGCTCGCGGGAGCGCTGGTCGTGCTGGCGCTGATCGACTCGACCAGCTTCGGCACCCTGCTCATCCCCGTGTGGCTGCTCATGGCGCCCGGCCGGCCGCGCCCGGCGCGGCTGCTCGCGTACCTCGGCACGGTCGCGGGCTTCTACCTCGCGGTGGGGATCGCGGTGATGCTCGGGGCGGGCGCGCTGCTGGACCGGTACGGCGACGCGCTGGACTCGCGGCCGGTGATGCTGCTGCAGCTCGCCCTCGGCGTCTTCCTGTTCGCGATCAGCTGGCGCTTCGACGGCAAGAAGGCCGAGGCGCGGGCCGCGCGCCAGGGCGCGAAGCCCGGGCGCCTGGTGCGCTGGCGGGCACGGGCCATGGGGATCGAGTCGGCCGCGGGAGCCGAGAGCGCCGCGAGCACGACGACGCCGGACGGCGCCGTGCCGGGCCTGCTGCCGGGGACCGTCCCGACGTCGACGGTCGCGGCGCCGAACGCGTCGCTGCTGCCGCTGTTGGGGCTGGCGCTCGGCGCGGTGGCGCTCGAGGTCGGGACGATGCTGCCGTACCTGGCGGCGATCGGCCTCATCACGACGTCGGACCTCGGCACGGGCACGAGCCTCGGCGTCCTCGCCGCGTACTGCGTGGTCATGGTGCTGCCGGCGCTGCTGCTGCTCGGCGGGCGGCTCGCCGCCGCCCGGTTCGTCGAGCCGCTGCTGGCCCGGCTGGAGAGGTGGCTGTCCAGGAACGCCGCCGACCTCACGGGCTGGGCGCTCGGCATCCTCGGCGTGCTGCTGACGCTCAACGCCCTCGGCCGGCTCGGCTGGACGGGCTGATCAGGCCTCCAGCTCGTCCAGCACCCGCTGCAGGTTGGCGCGCGCGGTGCGCTCGTACCCGGCCACCCAGTCCCCGGAGTACCCGCGGGGCACGATCTCCACGACCAGGAGGCAGGCGAAGTACGCCCGGTAGAGGCGCAGGCGCTGCCAGGCGTCCGGGTCGCCCGAACCCGGCGTGCCGTCGCCGACGCCGAGGTCCCCGCCGGCGTCCCGGTAGCCGGCCAGCAGGTCCGCGTCCACGGCGCCGGCGCCCAGCTGGTCCGCGCCGACGAGCTCGAACACCGGGTCGCCCCACAGCGCCCGCTCGGCGTCGAACGCCCCGACCACCGTGCGGTCGGCGGGGTCGAGCAGCAGGTTGCCGGGCCACAGGTCGGCGTGCACGAGGCGCGGCGTCGTGACGGCGGCGAGCAGGTCGTGGTGCCGCTCGACGGCGGCCATGAGCCGGTCGGCGGGCAGGTCGACGTCCCAGCGTCCGGCGTCGTCGAGGGCGGCGCGCACCATGCGCGCGAACGCCTCCGGCCAGGTGGCGGCGGCGAGGCCGGCCTCGGGCGCCGGGTAGCCGAACGGCTCGGGGGCGTCGTCGGCGCGGTCGAGGCGGTGCAGACGGGCCATGAGGCCGCCCAGCGAGCGGCGGGCCCGGGCGGCGGTCGCCTGGTCCAGCTCGAGGGTGCTCCACAGGTCGCCGTCGAGGAAGGTCGTGACGAGGGCGTCGCCGTCCACGGAGGTGCGGGTCGTGTCGTGGTGCAGCACCCGCGGCAGGGGCAGGCCGGCGGCGTGGGCGACCCGGTCGACGGCCGCCTCCGTGCCGAGCACGCCGCGCTCGTAGCGCAGCAGGCGGGACGTGTCCGCGCCGGTCACCTTCACGACCACCGTCCGCCCGTCGGCGAGGTCGGCGCGCAGCACGCTCGCGAACAGGCCGCCGCTCAGCGGAGCCACGCGGCGTACGACGCCGAGCGGCGCGAGCAGCGCGAGGACCTGCTCGTCGGTGACCGCCGTCTTGGTGAGCACGCGCGTGAGCGTAGCGGCCGCACGCGAGGAGAGTCAGCCCGCGAGGAGCGCGGGCAGCTCGAGCAGCGAGTCGACGACGGTGGTGCGCGCCGCCTCGGGCCGCTCGGCGTGCAGGTATCCCCACGGGCCGCGGCGGACGAGGATCGGCTTCATGCCGGCGTCGGCGGCAGGCAGGACGTCGTTGTCGAGCCGGTCGCCGACGTACGCGATCTCGGCGGCGGGCACGCCGGAGAGCTCGGCGACCTTCGCGAAGAACCCCGGGTCGGGCTTCTGCACGCCCCACTCGTCGGAGGTGCGGATGGCGTCGACGGGCAGGTCCATCGCCTCGAGCGCGGCGCGCGCCTGCGGCGGCTGGTTCCCGGCGACGACGACGGCGAGCCCCGCGGCGCGCAGCGCGGCCAGCGCCTCGCGCACGTCGGGGTAGAGGTCGTCGGCGTCGAAGTTCTCGCGCAGGCCGGCCGGGTCGTCCGCCGCCCACCGCTCGATCTCCGCGGGGACGTCGAGGTCCGGGCGCACCATCTCGAACGCGTGCCGGTGCGACAGGTCGAGGGCCGCGCACCCGCCGAGGACGCCCAGGAACGTCAGGGCCGGCACGCCCAGGCGGTCGGCCCAGCGGGTCCAGATCCGGGTCTCGTCGATGAGGGTCTCGCCGACGTCGAACACCACCGCACGCACCATGCCCGTGACCCTATCGGGCACGCGCCCTGGCATCCTGCGCGCTGCCGGAGGACAGCCCGTTGTCAGCGTCCGTTCAGATCCTGCCGCTATCGTGCGAAGCATGGCCGAACCGCGCGAAGCCCAGGCAGTCCCCGTGACGCTGTCGACCGCCTCGGTGTACCCGCGCCGCGCGGCGTTCGCGTTCGAGGTGGCGGCCGAGCTGGGGTACGACGGCGTCGAGGTCATGGTGTGGTCCGACCCCGCCACGCAGGACCCGGCCCAGCTGCAGCGGCTGTCCGACGAGCACGGGATGCCGATCCGGTCCGTGCACGCCCCGACGCTGCTGGTCAGCCAGCGAGTGTGGGGCCGGTCGCCGGCCGACAAGCTGCGCAGGGCCGTCGACATGGCGGGCGAGCTGGGCGCCCCGACCGTGGTGGTCCACCCGCCGTTCCGCTGGCAGTACAAGTACGCCCGGCAGTTCCAGGACCTGGTGCACGAGCTCAACGAGGCCAGCCTCCACCAGGACGGCGGCGTCACCGTCGCCGTGGAGAACATGTATCCCTGGAAGCCGCGCTCCCGCGGCGACCGCGAGCTCAAGGCCTACCTTCCCGGCTGGGACCCCGCCGACCACGACTACGACGCCGTGACTCTCGACCTCTCCCACGCGGCGATCGCCCACCAGGACGGGCTCGCGCTGGTGCACGGCTTCGGCGACAAGCTGCGGCACGTGCACCTCGCCGACGGGACGGCGTCCGGCCGCGACGAGCACATGGTGCCCGGCCGCGGGGACATGGCCTGCGACAAGGTGCTCGAGGAGCTGGCGCGGCGCGACTACGCGGGCGACGTCGTCGTCGAGATCTCCACGCGCAAGGCGCGCACCGCGAGCGAGCGGCACGCCGACCTGCAGGCGGCGCTGAAGTTCGCGCGGGCGCACCTCGCCCCGGTGCCGGAGCCGTACCAGCCGCCCCCGCCGGAGCACCACCACCTGCCCGCCGACGCCTGGTAGGCGTCGCGGTGCCGTGGCGGCGCGGTCAGGCCACGGCGACGCGGGCGCCGACGGCGCGCAGCACGAAGGCCTCGGTGGCGCGGATCGCGCGCTCCCGCGCGGCGGGGTCGTCCGGGATGAGCCGTCCCGACAGGCACGCGTTGACGAGCTGCACGGTCGGCTCGATGTCCTGCTCGGGGAACTCGCCCTCCGCGATCCCCGCACGCAGGATGCGCTTGAGGATGGACTCGACGATCTCGGCGTGCTCACGCAGCCGCGCCTGCGTGGTGCGCGAGAGCACGGTGCGCAGGTCCGGGCCGGGCGCGAGGTGGAAGACGCGGGTGAGCTGGGCCTGCTGGCGGATGTAGGTCCGGAGCTGCTCGACGGGGTCGTCCACCTCGGCGAGGGCCCGCTCCAGGGTCTGCGCGTACTGCTCGGTCTCGTGGGTGATGAACCCCAGCAGCAGCGCTTCCTTGTCGGGGAAGTGGTTGTAGACCGCGGTGCGACCGACGCCGGCCGCCGTCGCGATGTCGGCCAGCGTCACGGAGTCGAACCCTCGCTCGGACATCAGCGTCGAGAGGGCGGTGAACAGCTTGTGCCGGGTCATCTGGCGGTGCTCGTGCAGGCTCTTCCCGATGATCTTGGGCATGCTGACATCATAGGCACCCGTTGTCAGCACCTCCGGACGCTAGGGTGCGGTTGTGACCGACCCCACCGCTCAGCCAGACGGCATCGTCCCCGACACCAAGGACTGGACCTGGGTGCTGGAGCGCCCCTGTCCGGAGTGCGGCTTCGCGGCCGCCGAGATCGCGCCGTCCGACGTCGGGCCGGCCGTCCGCGAGACGCTGCCGCGCTGGCGTGCGGCCCTCGCCCGCCCCGACGTGGCCGCGCGGCCCAGCCCCGAGGTCTGGTCGACGCTCGAGTACGCCGCCCACGTGCGCGACGTCTTCCGCATCTTCGACCAGCGCCTCGCGCTGATGCTCGCCGAGGACGACCCGGCGTTCGCGAACTGGGACCAGGACGTCGCCGCCCTCGAGGGCGACTACGCCCGTCAGGACGTCGCGTCCCTGGTCGCCGAGCTCGACGCCGACGGTGCCGCCGTCGCCGCGGCGTTCGACGCCGTCGCGCCGGGCGAGGCGGAGCGCACCGGGCGCCGGTCCAACGGCTCGGTCTTCACCGTCCGCACGCTGGGGCAGTACTTCCTGCACGACGTCGTGCACCACCTGCACGACGTGCGCGCCTGACGGCCTCGCCTCGCGTCTGCGCAGGTCACACGTTCGCAACACGGTCGTGACACACAGGTGACGGCGGGGCCGGTACGGTCCGCGCCATGGCCAGGGTCCCGGCGCTCGTCCCCGCGGAGCACACCTCCGACCACGTCGTCGTCGTGCCGCGCACGGCCGGCGACGGCGGCGGGCCGGGCCACGACCTGCCCGGGCTGGCCGCGGCCTGGTTCGCCGACGTCGGCTGGCTGACCCCGCCGTCCGCGGCCGGACCGTCGCGGACCGGCGGCGGGGCGCGGTTCCACGGGGTGCGCGCCGCGGCCCGCCCGTCCGCGGGGGTGCTGCGGCTCGGCGAGGAGCACCGGGCCACGGGGCCTTTCCCGCTCGACGCCGACGCGGCCGCGGCGCTGGGGTGCGCGCACCCGGCCGAGGCCTGGGCGCTGGGCCGCGCGGACGGCGCGCTCGACGTCCGGGGCGGTCGGCCCACCGTGCACGACGACCGCGACGGGATCGCGCGGGCGTTCGCCGCGGCGCTGCCCGTGGGGGAGGAGCTGCGCGTCGTCGGCTGGGCGGTCGCGGTCGCCCGACGCACGTCGGGGCTGCTGCTCGCCGACGGCAGGCAGGTGCTGCGCCCCGACCCCGGCGCCGCCGTCGACCTGTCGGTCTGGCCGGCACGCCCGGTGCCCGCCGGGGAGCTGCTCGAGGTGGTGCGGGCCGTGGTCGCCACCTCGACTCTCGAGGCGGTGCCGGGCGGCCCCGGTCACCGGGTGCTCGCCCGCACGCCGTACGACGGCGACCTCCTGGTCGCCCAGGAGACGGGCCGGCTGCCACGCGCGCTCGCGGCCCGGTCGTGGCCCGACGGGGCCCCCGCCACGGTCGTCCGCCTGGCGTGGCGGCCCCAGGACCCGTACGAGCTGCGGGTCTCCGACCCGTCGGGGCTGCACGTGATCGCCCGGGACCGGGCGCGGGCCCTGCTGGCGCGGGCCGCGACGCTGCTGCACGGCCGGGCGGCGGGCGCCGTCGTCGACGACGCAGGTTTCGAGATCACGGCGCAGGAGCTGGAGCTGCGGCGCGCGGCCCCGACGCCGGGCTCACGCGCCTGGGTGTGAGGCCGCGGTCGTCCACAGCCCCTGTCCACAGCCCTTGTCCACAGGGCGTGGGTGGACGGTGACGCCTTCTCCCGTGGTGCCTCACCTGCGACGTTCCAGGGTGGAACGGTGTGCGGGCGCTCGCCGGGCGGCGTGCGGAGGCGCGGGCCGGCGGGACCCGATGCCCGCGGAAACCGCGAGATCCTGCGGATCGCGCGGCGGCCCGGGTGGTGTGGGGCCGGGCTCGTGAGGCGCGGTGCGCGGTCCCCGCGGGCGGGCGGGGCGTGTCGCGCCCGGCGCGTCGTCCACAAATTTCTTCCACAGGCCTGTGGGTGACGTGGGGATTCCGCGGGTCGCCCTGTGGACGAGCCTGTGGCCGGAGGATCCACCCGGAAAACCTGCTCCACACCCCTTGCACCGCACCCGCGGCAGGTCTAGAAACGTGCGTACCGGTCTTGCGGAGATCGGGTCGGAGATCACCTGAGAAGGCGGTCGCCTGCCCGCTCCACGGGACACGGTCGACCGGAGAACGACGGGCCGTCCCGTACCGCGGTGCGGGTTGTGGGTGACGACACAGGTGCCTGTACGGGGCCGGAAGACCACCCGCGTCCGGCTGTTCGTGGAGAACGGGTTCTGCAGAGGCGACGACGCACCAGGCCTCGACGGGACACGGCGAGCGGTCGGGGTCGTGACGTCGCCACGGCACCCCTGGTCCCCGGGACCGTCGATCAGGGGTACGCGGTTCTCTCCGAGGCCCCCCGGCCGCCCCGGGGGGCCTCGGCACGTCCGGACCGCGTGCTCTCGCCGTCGCGCCGCGCGGCCTACGCTCGGGCCATGAGCAACCTCGAGACCCGCCCCGCCGAGCGCACCTGCGCCGCCGGCGACCGCCCGGCCGGAGTCGAGCTGCTGACCGCCCGCGAGGTCCCGCTCGGCGGCCCTCGCGCGATGAACGTGCGCCGCACCATCCCGCAGCGGCAGCGCTCGCTGGTCGGCGCCTGGTGCTTCTGCGACCACTACGGGCCGGACGACGTCTCGGCGTCCGCGGGCATGCAGGTGCCGCCGCACCCGCACATCGGGCTGCAGACCGTCTCGTGGCTGTTCGCGGGCGAGATCCTGCACCGCGACTCGGTGGGCTCCCTGCAGACGGTGCGGCCCGGGGAGCTCAACCTCATGACCGCGGGCGTCGGCATCTCGCACTCGGAGGAGTCGCCCGCCGAGGGCCGCCCGCCCCTGCTGCACGGCGTGCAGCTGTGGACCGTGCTGCCCGAGGCCGACCGCACGTCCGCGCCGCACTTCGAGCACCACGGCGACCTCCCCGTCGCGACGACGGGCGGCGCACGCGTGCAGGTGTTCATGGGCGGGCTCGAGGTCGCGGGGGAGCGGCTCGTGTCCCCGGCCCGCACGTACACGCCGATCGTCGGCGCCCAGCTGGACCTGCCCGCGGGCGGGAGCGTCACGCTGGGGACGGACGCGGGCTTCGAGCACGCCCTGCTCGTCGACGCCGGCGACGCCACGCTCGAGGGCGAGACCGTGCCGCCCGCCGAGCTGGGCTACGTGGCCCCCGGCCGCGAGCGGCTGGTCGTGACGGCGGGCGGCACGCCCGTGCGCGCCGTCCTCATCGGCGGCGAGCCGTTCACCGAGGACGTCGTCATGTGGTGGAACTTCGTGGGGCGCACGCACGACGACGTCGCGCGGGCGCGCGCCGACTGGATGGCGCAGGTCGCCGACGACGGCGAGGGCACCCCCACCCGCTACGCCGACGGCGCCGCGGGCCGCCGGTTCGGCGAGGTGCACGGGTACGCGAGCGGTCCGCTGCGCGCGCCGGTGCTGCCCGACGTGCGGCTGCGGCCGCGCACCCGCCGCTGACGGGCCGACGGGCCGCGGTCAGGTCCGGGGGAACGTCACGCGCACCTTCGCGACACCGTCGGACGTGGAGCGCACGGTGAGCCGCATCGCGCCCGAGCGGGTGGTGAACGACGACCCCTCGCCCAGGTTCGAGCGCCGGGCGGACTCCTTGCCCATCGGCACGATCAGGTGCTCGCCGGGATAGGCCCAGGTCGATCCCCGCCACCCGAGACGGCTCACGGTGACGCCGTACGAGACCGTGTAGTCGCTCGCCACCCGCCACGGCATGCCGCCGAGGTACCGGTACGTGGCCCCGGACGGGCGGCGGAGCTCCACGTAGTAGTACTGCCCGGTCTTCGGGTCGACGGCGCGCAGCAGCGTGGGCCGGCTGGTGCTGCGGTGCCGGGCGTCGAGCGTGACGGTGCGGGCGCCGCCCTTCTTCGTGACGGTCACGACGTCGGACGACGGGAGCACGCCCAGGCGCTTCTTCTGAGCGCCCGACAGCGGGGCGGTGCCGACGGCGGCGAAGTCGGCACCCATGAGGTCCATCGGGTCGAGGCCCTCGACCGCACCGCAGCGGGAGGACGTGAAGGTGCGGTCCGGGACGCTCCCCGTGCACCAGCCGACGCCCGAGTGCTCCAGGCCCATGTTGTGGCCGAGCTCGTGCGCCAGGGTGGACACCGCCGTCCGGTACTGCGGGTGCGTGAAGCGCGAGCTGCGGGCCGCGCCGCCCGGGCCGCCGAACAGCGAGAACGACCAGCCTCCGGGGTTGTCGCGGCTCGCCTTGCTCGGCAGCGAGCCGAGCCCGAGCGTGCCGCCGCACGTCTCCGCCTCGCGCGGACCGCCGGGGTAGTCGCCCCGCAGGTACGGGAAGAGGACCACGAGATGCTCACGGGTGCCCGGGCCGCGGGTGCTGGAGTCCCACCAGCCGGCGCCGTAGTGCGCGCGCCCGCCCCGCTTCACCTCCGTGAGGATGCGGCCGGTCGTGGTGCACCGGCCGTCGCCCGTGTCGACGCGCTCGACCGCCGAGGAGCGCACGAACCTGACCCGGCCGCCCGACTGCTCCGACCAGTACGCCGACACCTTCGCGAGCAGCGCGTCGACGTCGGCGTCCCGCACCAGCCGCGCCGCCCGCGTCGTCGACATCCAGCGCGGTGTCGCGACCGCGACGTCCACCCGGTGCACCGTGCGGTCCGTCCGGGCGCGGAGGGCGGTGCCCGCGAGGTCCGGCCGGGTGACGGCCGACTGCCAGCGCACCGTGTCGTCGACGACGTCGTCCGGCGCGGCGTCGTCGACGCCGGGGGCGTGCGCCACGGCGCTCGGGACCGCGGCGCCCGGGACGGCGGCCGCCGACGGTGGGGCGCCGACGGCCGCGAGCGGCTCCGCCAGCAGCGCGGCGGTGACGAGGGCGACGACGGTGATCACGCGTGCCTGCATGGTTCCCCCCGGGGCTCCGGATGCGCGCCGGGCGGGCGCGATCGGCCCGAGCAGCGTAGGCACCGGCCCCGTGGTGCCGCCCGTGGGACCGGGGGTGAGGTGCGTCGTTCAGCGGGTGAAATCGTCGCCCCGGGCGCTCACCCGAGGCGCAGCTCGACCACCGGCACGACCCGCAGCCAGTCCGCCTCGCCCTGCTCGCGGGCGAGGGGCTCGGCCCACTCGGCGAGGACCGGGCCGAGCTGCGCCCACGGCCCGGGGTGCGCGTCGGTGTACGCGCGCAGGACGGCGGCGCCGTCGTCCGGGTCCAGCACGACGGCGCGGGACCGGACGTCGCGCCGCGTCCCGATCGACACGAGCACGCGAGGGTCGGCCTGCACGTTGCGGAACCACTGCGACCGCGGGCCGAGCCCGGCGACGACGAGGGCGCGGTCCGGCGCCGGCCGCGCGACCACCTCGAGCACGACGTAGCGCCGCTCCCCGCTGCTGCGCCCGCGGTGCTGCATCATCAGCAGCCGTCCGCCGGCGAGGAAGCCCAGTCCCGCCCGGAACAGGCCGATCGGCGCGCGCACGAACCAGCGGGTGTGCAGCATGCGGGACGCGAGGCTCATGCCCGCGAACGTATCGTCGCCGTCCGTCGTCGTCCCGTCGGCGCGGCAGTTCC
>NZ_JBHXAW010000044.1:0-21249 GCF_042726645.1 Isoptericola sp. NPDC060257 | reverse complement strand
GGGCAGATCCACAGCCCGGTCGCGACCGTGCCGCAGCCGATGCCGGCCAGGTGCCGCCGCAGCTGGTGACGGGCGTCGCGGCGTTCCTCGGGGATGGAGAACGACACCAGGCACCACGGGTCGTCGTCGCCCTGCTGCCGGTAGCCGAAGATCCGCCGGTCGCCGCGCTCGAGCATCGCGGCCGCGCCCGCCGCGAGCCGGTACCCGGCCCGGCCGCCGACGTCCTCGGCCTCGAGCAGGCCCTTGCCCTTGGCCCGCGACACGGCCGAGCGCGCGGCCCCCGGCGCGACGCCGGCCGCGCCGAGCAGCGCGACGAGGTCGCCCGCCGCCAGCCGGCCGCCGAGGCCGCGGGCGTACAGGCCGACGACCGTCCGCAGCAGCGACGTCGCGCTCCCGGGCCGGGCGTCGAGGTCGTCGAGGATCACGCGGCCCCGTGCTCCGGCCCCTGGTGCCCCGTCTCCTCGACCAGCGCGTCCCGCACCGCCTCGACGCCGACGCGCACCTCGTCGAACGACGTCGACAGCGGCGAGAGGCCCAGGCGCAGGCCGTTCGGGCGGCGGAAGTCGGGGATCACACCCCGCTCCCACAGCAGGGGCAGGGTGTCGGCGAATGCGTCGTGGTCGACGGTGACGTGACTCCCCCGTCGGTCGTCGTCCCGCGGCGAGGCGACGCGCACGCCGAGCGGTATCAGCAGGTCGTCCACCAGCTCGAGCGCGAACCGCGTGAGCGCCACGGACTTCGCGCGGACGGCGCCGAGGCCGGCCTCGGCGATCAGGTCGAGCATGTCCTGCATCGCGAGCATCCCGACGATGGCGGGGGTGCCCGACAGGAACCGCCGCACCCCGGCGTGCGGCGCGTAGGCGGGGCCCATCTCGAACGGCCGGTCGCTGCCCATCCACCCCTGGATCGGCTGGACGAGCTCCTCCTGGAGGTCGGCGCGCACGTAGCCGAACGCGGGCGACCCCGGTCCCCCGTTGAGGTACTTGTAGGTGCAGCCGGCGGCGAGGTCCGCGCCCCACGCGTCGAGGTCGACGGGCACCGCCCCGGCGGAGTGGCACAGGTCCCACAGCACCAGGGCGCCGGCGTCGTGCGCGCGCCGCGTGATCTCCGCGGCGTCGCTCACGTACCCGGAGCGGTACGCGACGTGGCTCAGCACGACGAGCGCCGTCCGGTCGGACAGGAGCGCGGACACCTGCTCGGGCGTGACCCCGCCGTCGTGGTCCGGCGCGATCCAGCGCAGCGTGGCGCCGTGCTCGCGCGCCACGCCCTCGAGCACGTAGCGGTCGGTCGGGAAGTTGCCCGAGTCGAGGACGATCTCGTCGCGCCCGGCCACCCGCGGGGAGGACAGGGCCGCCCGCACGAGCTTGTAGAGGATGACGGTCGTCGAGTCCCCGACGAACGTCTGCCCCGGCGCCGCGCCCAGCGTGACCTCGCCGACCCGGTCGCCGAGGCGCAGCGGCAGCTCGTACCACTCCTCGTCCCAGCCGCGGATCAGCCGGGCGCCCCAGGCGTCGGTCGCGAAGCGGGCCAGGCGCTCCGCCGACGCCCGCGTGGGCCGGCCCAGCGAGTTGCCGTCCAGGTAGGCCGTCACCTCGTCCGAGTCGACGAATGCCGACCGGAACCGGGCCAGCGGGTCGGCGGCGTCCAGCGCGGCGGCGCGGTCGCGGCGGGTGGAGGCGTCGGTGGTCATGCGGAACCTCCGGAGGGAGTCTCGGTCGGCGGGACGAAGTCGGGGTCGCCGAGGTCGGTCACGGCGAGGACCGTGGCGCGGGCGAGCCAGGCGGCGTGGACGGCGCCGGGGTCGGCCGGGGCCGGCGCCGGGCCCGGCACGAACGACACGAGGCCGGCGGGCGGCTCGTCGCCGACGAGCGCGACCAGCAGCGACCGCCGTCCGAGACCGGCGGCCGCGAGCGCCGCCAGCTCCCTGCCGTTCAGCCCCACCGGCAGCGGGCCGTTGCCGAGGTCGGTGCCGTACCGGACGCGTCCGCCCGCGGCGACGAAGCGGCGCACGTTGTCGAGCGCGACCTCGAGCTCGGGCGTCGGGTCGCCCCAGCCGTGGATGTCGAGCGTGCTGAGCCACGTCGTGCCCCGCGCGGCCATGGCCACGAGCAGGTCGTCGTCGAGGCGCTCGCTGAACGGGGCGTGCGCCAGCCGGTCGACGCCGGCCGCGGACGCGCGGGCCGCCTGGCCGCCGCCCTCGGCGTGCGCGACGACGGCGCGGCCCCGCGCGTGGGCCCGCGCCACGACGGCGGCGAGCGTGGCGTCGTCGGGCGTCGGCCCGGCGTCGGCGTGCAGCGCGACCTTGACGAACGACGCCCCGGCCGCGAGCTGGCGGTCCACGGCGGCGACGGCGGACGCCGGGTCGGCGACCTCCTCGACCCAGGCCGCGGGGGCCCACGGCCGGTCGCTCGGGTACCCGCCGGGCGCGGTGAGGAACGCGCCCGCGTACGCGACGCGCGGGAGGGCGGGGTCGCCGGCCAGGGCCGCGACGTCGGCCGGGGTGCCGCCCAGGTCGTGCACCGCCGCGACGCCGCGGGCCCGGAGCGGCACGGGGTCCACGAGGCCGAGGTGCACGTGCGCGTCGGTGAACGGCGGCAGCAGCGTGCCGGACTCCCCCAGCCGGCGCCGCACCTCCGGCGGGACGCCGGCGGGGAGGACGACCGGGGCGACGCCCGGGGGCACCGCCAGCGCACCGGTCATGACCGGCCCGTCGTCGAGCTCGGGCCCGCGGTCGCGCCGAGCTCCGTGCGCACGGCGAAGAGCTCGGGGAAGAAGGTGAGGTCGAGCGCGCGCTGCAGGAAGCCGACGCCGCTGGAGCCGCCGGTGCCGCGCTTGGTGCCGATGATGCGCAGCACGGTCTTCATGTGGCGGAAGCGCCAGAGCTGGAAGTTGTCCTCGAGGTCGACGAGCTCCTCGCACGTCTCGTACGCCGACCAGTCCGACTCCGGGTCCGCGTAGATGCGGCGGAAGACCTCGACGAGGTCGTCGTCGAGCGTGTGGGCGGTCGTGACGTCGCGGTCGAGCACCCGCCGCGGCACGTCGTGGCCGTGCCGCGCGAGGTAGCGCAGGAACTCGTCGTACACGCTCGGCTCGGCGAGCAGCCGCGCGAGCTCCGCGCGCGCCGCGGGCTCGGCGTCGAACACCGCGAGCATCCGCGCGTTCTTGTTGCCGAGCAGGAACTCCACGGCGCGGTACTGCCAGGACTGGAAGCCCGACGCGTTCCCGAGGAAGCCGCGGAACTGGGCGTACTCGCTGGGCGTGAGCGTCGCCAGGACGGACCACTGCTCGGTGAGCGTGCGCTGCACGTGCTTGACGCGGGCGATGCGCTTGAGCGCCGCGCCGAGCTCGTCGGCCGCGAGCAGGTCGCGCGCGGAGACGAGCTCGTGCAGCACCAGCTTGAGCCACAGCTCGGTGGTCTGGTGCTGCACGATGAACAGCATCTCGTCGTGGTGCGCCGGAACGCTGATCGGCTCCTGCGCCGCGAGCAGCGTGTCCAGGTGCAGGTACGAGCCGTACGTCATCCGCTCCCGCAGGTCGGTGACGATCTCCGGCTCGAGCTCGCGCTCGTTCGTCTCGGCGCGCGCGACGGCGGGCCCGGGCTGGTCGACCATGCCCCGGAGCCTATGTCACGAACGTGACGCCCGTCAGCGGCGCGCGATGAGCGACACGTCGCGCACGGCGCCGCGGTCGGCCGACGTCGCCATCGCGGCGTACGCCTGGAGCGCCGGGGAGACGTAGCGGTCGCGGTTCAGCGGCTGCCACGGGTTCTCCCGCGCCTCCATCTTGGCCCGGCGCTCGGCGAGCACCTCGTCGGGCACGTTGACCCGGATGAGGCGGGTGTCGACGTCGATCTCGATCTCGTCGCCGTCCTCGATCAGGCCGATCGTGCCGCCGGCCGCGGCCTCGGGCGAGACATGCCCGACCGAGATGCCGCTCGACCCGCCGGAGAACCGGCCGTCGGTGATGAGCGCGCAGACCTTGCCCAGACCGCGGCCCTTGATGAACGACGTCGGGTAGAGCATCTCCTGCATGCCCGGGCCTCCGGCCGGCCCCTCGTAGCGCACCACGACGACGTGGCCCGGCTGGACCTGCTTGGTGAGGATCTTCTCGACGGCGTCGTCCTGCGACTCGCAGACGAGGGCCTTCCCCACGAAGTGGAAGACGTCGGGGTCGACGCCCGCGGTCTTGAAGACCGCGCCGTCCTCGGCGAGGTTGCCGCGCAGCACGGCCAGGCCGCCCTCCACGGTGTACGCGTGCTCGAGGTCGCGGATGCAGCCGTTCGCGGCGTCGGTGTCGAGGCTCTCCCAGACGTTGGACGTCGAGAAGGCCTGGGTGGTGCGCACGCCGCCCGGGGCGGCGTGGAAGAGCTCCTGCGCCCGCTCGGTGGCCTTGCCGCCCCGCACGTCCCAGTCGTCCAGCCACGCGCGCAGCGTGGGCGTGTGCACGGACGTGACGTCGTGGTCGAGCAGCCCCGCGCGGTCCAGCTCGCCGAGCAGCGCGGGGATGCCGCCGGCGCGGTGCACGTCCTCCATGTGGAAGTCCGGGTGGTTGGGCGCGACCTTGCTCAGGCACGGCACGCGGCGGCTGATCGCCTCGATGTCCGTGAGGTCGAAGTCGACCTCACCCTCCTGGGCCGCGGCCAGGATGTGCAGCACCGTGTTGGTGGAGCCGCCCATCGCGACGTCGAGCGCCATGGCGTTCGAGAACGCGGCCTTCGTGGCGATCGAGCGCGGGGCGGCCGAGTCGTCCTCGTCCTCGTAGTAGCGCTTCGCGAGGTCGACGATGGTGCGGCCTGCCTCGAGGAAGAGCTCCTTGCGGGCGGCGTGCGTGGCCAGCGTGGAGCCGTTGCCCGGGAGCGACAGCCCGAGCGCCTCCGTGAGGCAGTTCATCGAGTTGGCGGTGAACATGCCGGAGCACGAGCCGCAGGTCGGGCAGGCGTTCTCCTCGACCTGGGCGAGCGCGGCGTCGGACACGTTGTCGTCGGCCGAGTAGTTGATCGCGTTGATGAGGTTCAGGGGCGTCTTCGCGACGCCGTCGGCGACGACCGCCTTGCCGGCCTCCATCGGCCCGCCCGACACGAAGATCACCGGGATGTTGAGGCGCAGCGCCGCGTTGAGCATGCCCGGCGTGATCTTGTCGCAGTTGGAGATGCACACGAGGGCGTCGGCGCAGTGCGCGTTGACCATGTACTCGACCGAGTCCGCGATGAGGTCGCGGCTGGGCAGCGAGTAGAGCATCCCCGCGTGGCCCATCGCGATGCCATCGTCCACCGCGATGGTGTTGAACTCCTTGGAGACGCCGCCCGCCTCGCGGATCGCCGAGGCGACGAGGTCGCCCATGTCCTTGAGGTGGACGTGGCCGGGCACGAACTGCGTGTACGAGTTCGCGATCGCGACGATCGGCTTGCCGAAGTCCTCCGAGCCCATGCCGGTCGCGCGCCAGAGCGCGCGGGCACCGGACATGTTGCGGCCGTGGGTGGACGTCCGAGAGCGCAGGGGACGGCTCATGTCAGCTCCTTCGACGAGTTCTGCCGCGCCGTCGCGGACGGCGCGCACGAGCACGCTACGCCCGCCGTCCCGCATCGCGGGCATCCGTCCGCCCACTGGTCGGTTTGTCGGGTGAAACGTTCCGAAGGTCACGGATCGGTTGCGGTGCCCCGGGCGACGTGTGCATGTTGTCCACGGTTCAACCGTTATCCGTTCAAACCGGACGAACCATCCCCACGCAGCGCACCACGATCAGGGAGCTCACTCATGACCGCGACCGCCGCAGGCAGCACGACCGGCACGACCGTCACCGACCGCGCCCGGAGCGGGGAGGACGCCGAGGACGTCGTCACCCGGACCGGCGCCCGGCGCGCCCTCGCGCTGTGTCGCATCCTCCTGGCCGTGGTCTTCCTCTGGCCGGTGGCCGACAAGACCTTCGGCCTCGGGTACGCCACGCCGGACGAGCGGGCCTGGGTGGCGGGCAGCTCGCCGACGGAGGGCTACCTGAGCTCGATCGAGAGCCCGCTGGCCGGCGGTTTCGCCGCGCTGAGCGGCCCCGTCGTCGACTGGCTGTTCATGCTCGGGATGCTCGGGACGGGGCTCGCGCTCCTGCTCGGGATCGGGCTGCGCGCGGCCGCCGTGGCGGGCGGGCTGCTCATGCTCACGCTGTGGCTGTCGACCTGGCCCTTCGCCGCGGGCTCGCAGAACCCGCTGGTCGACCAGCACCTCGTCTTCACGGCGCTGCTGGCGGCCCTCGCGCTGACCCGCGCCGGCGACACCTGGGGCCTCGGCCGCGCCTGGGCGGCGTCGCCGGTGCCCGGCAGCGCGAGCTGGCTGCGCTGACGCGCCCGGGCACCCCACGGCGCCGGGCGCGGTCAGGCCGCGCCGGCGCTGTGGGTGTGCTCCAGCTCGTCGGCGTGGCGGATGTGCCGCGTCACCCACGGGGCGAGCAGCAGCAGGATCCCCGCGAACACGAGGGCGACGAGGCCGATCCCGCCGAAGTACGCGGTGTCGGAGGCCCCCTCGGTCGCCTCGATCGTCTGCGCCGTGATCGCCTGGCCGGCGGCCGACGACAGGAACCACAGGGCCATCGCCTGACCGCGGAAGGCGCGCGGCGCCAGCAGCGTCGTCGCCGCGATCCCCACCGGGGACAGGCACAGCTCGCCGAGCGTCTGGATCACGTAGACCCCGATGAGCACCCACGGCGGGGCGAGCTCGTCCGCGAACACCTCCGACATCCCCGCGAGGAACAGGAACGACAGAGCCGCGAGCGTCAGGCCGATGACGAACTTGTACGCCGTGGGCGGCCGGTCCCCCGTCTTCGTCCAGATCCACGCGAACACGGGCGCCAGGATGATGATCGACGCCGGGTTCACCGACTGGAAGAACGCCGGCGACAGGTCGATGCCGAACAGCTGCAGCTGGGTCCGGTCGGCGGCGAAGGCCGCGAGCGTCGTCGCCGCCTGCTCGAAGATCATCCAGAACAGCATCGCCGCGACGAAGAGCGGCACGTACGCGACGACGCGCGGCCGCTCGGCCGCCGTCACGCGCTTCGAGCGGTACATCACGACGAGCAGCACGACCGGCGTCACGAGCGCGAGGTACGACACGGCGTCGATGAACGTCTCGACGGCCCAGCCCCCGGCGACGACGGCGGCCAGCGCGGCCGCCACGACGATGGCGCCGACCACGTAGAGCCCCAGCCGCACGACGGCGGGGCGGTCCTCGGGCGTGATCGGGTTCGGCACGTCCGTCCCGGCGGCGCCGAGGTACCGGTAGCCGCCGACGAAGAAGACGAGCGCGAACGCCATCCCGATCGCGGCCACCGCGAAGCCCGCGTGGTAGCCCCACGCCTGCTCCACGACGCCGACGATCAGCGGGGAGAAGAACGACCCGAGGTTGATCCCCATGTAGAAGATCGAGAAGGCCGGGTCCCGGCGCTCGTCGTCGCGCGAGTACAGCTCGCCGACCATCGACGACACGTTCGGCTTGAGCAGGCCGGTGCCGAACGCGACCAGCCCGATCCCCAGCATCGAGAAGCCGTACGTGGGCAGCGTGAGCGACACGTGCCCGGCCGCGATGACGATCCCGCCGTAGAGCACCGCGCGCCGCGCCCCGATCACCCGGTCGGCGAGCCAGCCCCCGACCACCGACAGCAGGTAGACCGACGTGCCGTAGATCGACACGAACGCCGCGCCCGTGGTCGCGTCCATCCCGAGGCCGCCGTTGGCCACCGTGTCGGTCAGGTAGTAGAGCAGGATGGCGCGCATCCCGTAGTAGCTGAACCGCTCCCACAGCTCCGTGCCGGCCAGCGTCATGAGGCCGCGCGGGTGCCCGAAGAACGCGCGGTCGCCCTCGTGCTCCGGGTGCGACGGCGGCGCTGCCTGATCGGTCATGAAAAAACTCTCGCACCGGCGGAAGACGACGGCGACCGGGGAACACGGGGCCACGTACGGTGACGGCATGGCGGCGAGCGTGATGTGGTTCCGGCGAGACCTGCGGCTGCACGACAACCCGGCGCTCCTCGCCGCGATCGAGGAGGCGCGCGACGCGGGCGGGGACGTCGTCGGTCTCTACGTGCTCGACGACGCGCTGTGGCGGCGGGCCGGCGCGGCGCGCCTCGCCTACCTGGCGGGCTCCCTGGCGATGCTCGACGACGCGTGCGACGGGCGGCTCGTGGTGCGGCGCGGCGACCCGCGCGAGGTCGTCCCCCAGGTCGCGCGGTCGGTGGGCGCGCGCGGCGTGCACGTCGCGGCCGGGCACGAGCCCTACGGCCGCCGGCGCGACGGCGCGGTCGAGGAGAACCTGGCCGACGCGGGCGCCGTCCTGACCAGGACCGGCTCGGCGTACGCCGTGTCCCCCGGGCGGCTGCGCACCGGGCAGGGGTCGCCCTACCAGGTCTTCACCCCGTTCCGCGGGGCCTGGCTCGCCCACGGCTGGCGGGCCCCCGCGCCGCGGCCGCGCGAGGTGCCGTGGGCCCGGCTGCCCTCCGACGGCGTCCCTGCGGCCCCGCCGTGCGACGCACTCCTGCCGAGGGCGGGCGAGGCGGCGGCCCGGCGCCGCTGGCACGAGTTCGTGCGCGCGGGCCTGGCCGGTTACGCCGAGGGCCGCGACCGCCCCGACCTGGCGGGAACCTCGGAGATGTCGGCGCACCTGCGCTGGGGCGAGATCCACCCGCGGACGATGCTGGCCGACCTGGCGGCCGCGGAGGCCGCCGGCCTCCCGGCCGAGGCGGTCGCCGCGTACCGCTCGGAGCTGGCATGGCGGGAGTTCCACGCCGACGTCCTGCACCACCGGCCGGACGCCCGGCGCCGGTCGCTGCGCGCCGTCGTGCCCGACGACGCGTGGGCGACCGGGGCGGCGGAGCGGGACGCGTTCGACGCCTGGGCCGCCGGCCGCACCGGGTTCCCGCTCGTCGACGCCGGCATGCGCCAGCTGCTCGCCACCGGATGGATGCACAACCGGGTGCGGATGGTGGTGGCGTCGTTCCTCGTCAAGGACCTGCACGTGCGCTGGCAGCGGGGCGCCGCGCACTTCATGGCGCACCTCGTGGACGGCGACGTCGCGCAGAACCAGCTCAACTGGCAGTGGGTGGCCGGCACCGGCCACGACGCCGCCCCCTACTTCCGGGTGTTCAACCCGGTGACGCAGGGCAAGAAGTTCGACCCGGACGGCGACTACGTGCGCCGGTGGGTGCCCGAGCTGCGCGAGGTCGAGGGCAAGCGCGTGCAGGAGCCCTGGCGCCTCGACCCGCCGCCGGAGGGCTACCCCGCGCCGATCGTCGACCACGCGCACGAGCGGCGCGTCGCGCTCGACGACTTCGAGCGCGCGCGCCGCTGAGCGGGACCGGGCGGGTCAGCGGCGGTCGAGCCTCACCTGGCGGTTGACGTCCTTGTACAGCAGGTAGCGGAACGGCTTCGGGCCGCCGGCGTAGCAGGCCTGCGGGCAGAAGGCGCGGAGCCACATGAAGTCGCCCTCCTGCACCTCGACCCAGTCGCCGTTGAGGCGGTAGACGGCCTTGCCCTCCAGCACGTACAGGCCGTGCTCCATGATGTGGGTCTCCGCGAACGGGATGGAGCCGCCGGGCTGGAACGTCACGATGTTGACGTGCATGTCGTGCGCCAGGTCGTCGGGGTCGACGAAGCGCGTCGTGGCCCAGGCGCCGTCGGTGTCCGGCATGGGGCGCGGCTCGATGTCCTGCTCGCGGGTGACGAAGGTCTTCGCCGCGTAGCCGTCGATGCGCTCGTAGACCTTGCGGACCCACTGGAACGCGGCCTTGGCGTCCGAGCGGTTGTGCAGCGACCACTGGTCGCCGGCGGCGAGGTAGGCGTAGCCGCCGGGCTCGAGGGTGTGCTCCTCGCCGCCGACCGTGAGGGTCAGCGTGCCCTCGGTGACGAAGACGACGGACTGGACGGTGTCCTCGACCTCGCCACGGTCGGCGCCGCCGCCCGGGGAGACCTCGACGACGTACTGCGCGAACGTGGTCGCGAAGCCCTCGACCGGGCGCGCGAGCACCCACAGGCGGGTCTTCTCCCAGCCGGGCAGGTTGGAGGTGACGATGTCGCGCAGCACGCCGCGCGGGATGACGGTGTACGCCTCCGTGACGATCGCCCGGTCGGTGAGCAGCTCTTCCTGCCCGGGCAGGCCGCCCTGCGGGGTGTAGTAGCGGGTCGTCTGGGGACCTGGCTGCGTCATCGGCACGCTCCTTGTGGTGATGGACGGCTGAACATCTGTCTTTCGTGAGACGGAATTCAGTTTCTGCGATGTGAGATTAGTGCGCCCGCCTCCCGGCGGTCAAGCGGCAGCCTCATCCTGCCCGCGCCTGCCGCGGCCGACGACCCGACGCCGCGCGTGACGGGCTTGACAAGCGGGTCCCCTCCGCTCAAATTGGTATACCAACGCGCTACGGAAGCGCGCTTTCGCTCGACGAAACCCGCCCGTACGGCACCTGGAGGACGAACTCCATGAGCACCCTCGACCGGGCCGCGGCAGCGACGCCGCAGGCCCTGGCCGCACCGACGACGGTCGCGACCTCCCCCCGCGCCACGGCGACGACGCCGCCGCCCGGGCTCAGCCCCCGCCTCTACAACCACGACCTCGCCCCGACGCAGCGCGCCGGTCGCACCTGGCGGACCTACTCGATCTTCACGCTGTGGGCCAACGACGTGCACTCCCTCGGGAACTACGCGTTCGCCATCGGACTCTTCGCCCTCGGGCTCGGCGGCTGGCAGATCCTCCTCGCCCTCGTGCTGGGCGGCGCCCTCCTCTTCGGCCTCCTCACCCTGTCCGGCTTCATGGGCGAGAAGACCGGCGTGCCGTTCCCGGTCATGAGCCGCATCGCGTTCGGCATCCGCGGCGCCCAGATCCCCGCCCTCGTCCGCGGCTCCGTCGCGGTCGCCTGGTTCGGCATCCAGACGTTCCTCGCCTCCGTGGTGCTACGGATCCTGGTCGTCGCGCTGGTGCCTGCCGCCGCCGGCCTCGACCGGAACTCCGTCCTCGGTCTGTCGACGCTGGGCTGGATCACCTTCCTCGCCCTGTGGGGCGTGCAGCTGCTCATCGTCAGCTACGGGATGGAGATGATCCGCCGGTACGAGGCGTTCGCCGGGCCCGTCATCCTGGTGACGATGGCGGCCCTCGCCGTCTGGATGTTCCTCCAGGCCGACGCCACGATCGCCTGGAGCACCCCGGACACCAAGCACGGCGCGGACATGTGGCTCGCCGTCGTGGGCGGGGCGGCCATGTGGGTCGCCATCTACGGCACGTTCGTGCTGAACTTCTGCGACTTCACCCGCGGCGCCGTCTCGCGCCGGTCCATCGTGCGGGGCAACTTCCTCGGCATCCCGCTCAACATGGCCGTCTTCGGCGCGATCGTCGTGGTGCTCTCGGGCGCCCAGTTCGCCATCGACGGCACGATCATCGAGTCCCCGTCCGACGTGGTGCGGGCGATCCCCAGCACCCCGCTCCTCGTGCTGGCGTGCCTGGCCCTGCTGGTGCTCACCGTCGCGGTGAACCTCATGGCCAACTTCGTCGCGCCGATCTACGCGCTGACCAACCTCTTCCCGCGGAGGCTGAACTTCCGCCGCGCGGGCCTGCTGTCCGGCGCGCTCGGCCTCGTCATCCTGCCGTGGAACCTGTACGGCTCCCCCGCCGTGATCACGTACTTCCTCGGCGGCCTCGGCGCCCTGCTCGGTCCGCTGTTCGGCATCATCATGGCCGACTACTGGCTGCTGCGCCGGGCCCGGGTGCACGTGCCCGACCTGTACCGCGAGGACCCCGACGGCAGCTACCACTACGCCCGCGGGTTCAACCGGCGGGCCGTGCTCGCGCTGGTGCCGACCGCCGTCGTGGCCCTGCTGCTCGCCTTCGTCCCCGCGTTCGCCGTCGTCTCGTCGTTCTCGTGGTTCCTCGGCGCAGGCCTGGGGGCCGTCCTGTACCTCCTCGTCGCCGACCGGCGGCAGACCTTCCACGACGCGGACGGCGAGCACCTCGCCGTGCCGAGCACCCACTAGCCCCACCCGGAGACCCCGTGCGCATCCTCGTCGCCAACGTCAACACCACGTCGTCCATGACCGACGCGATCGCCGCCTCGGCACGGTCCGTCGCCTCCCTCGGCACCGAGATCGTGGGGATCACCCCGCGATTCGGCCCGGACTCCTGCGAGGGCAACTTCGAGAGCTATCTCGCCGCCCTCGCGGTGATGGACGCCGTGACCTCCTACCCGGAGCCGTTCGACGCCGTCGTGCAGGCCGGGTACGGGGAGCACGGGCGCGAGGGGCTCCAGGAGCTGCTCGACGTGCCGGTCGTCGACATCACCGAGGCGGCGGCGTCGACCGCGATGTACCTGGGGCACCGGTACTCCGTCGTCACGACGCTCGACCGCGCGGTCCCGCTGATCGAGGACCGGCTGCGCCTGGCGGGGCTCGACGCGCGGTGCGCCTCGGTGCGCGCGAGCGGGCTCGGCGTGCTGGAGCTCGAGGCCGACCCCGAGCGGGCCGTCGCCGCGATCGTCGCCGAGGCCCGGCGCGCCGTCGAGGTGGACCGGGCCGAGGTGATCTGCCTCGGGTGCGGCGGGATGGCGGAGCTCGAGGAGCGCGTCGCGGCGGCCACCGGCGTGCCCGTCGTCGACGGCGTGCGCGCGGCGGTGGCGGTCGCGGAGGGCCTCGTACGCCTCGGCCTGTCCACCTCGAAGGTGCGCACCTACGCGCCGCCGCGGCCCAAGGTCGTCGTCGGGTGGCCGTTCGCCGTGCCCGCCGCGGTGTGATCGCGGCGGGCGCGGCGAGCCGTGCCTCAGTCCGTGCCTGCCCCGGCGCGGAACTCGTCCTCGAGGATGCTCATGACGACGGCGTCCGCCCAGCCCTGCCCGTCGCGGAAGGCGTCGCGCAGGCGCCCCTCCTCGCGGAAGCCGAGCGACTCGTACAGCGCCCGCGCCCGCGGGTTGATGCTGATCACCGCGAGGCTCACGCGGTGGAGCCCCGGGCCGGCGCCGCCGTCGAAGGCGAAGCGCAGCACCTCCCCGATCGCCTCGCGCCCGTACCCGCGGCCCCGGTAGTCCGGCATCATCCGCAGGCGCAGGTTCGCCGACCGCAGCTCGAGGTCCACCCGGTCGAGGGAGATCTCACCGAGCAGGTCGTCGCTGACGAGCTCCCCGTCCCGCACGGCGGCCGAGGTGATCGCCCAGTCGTACCGGCCGGGCAGGTCGGCCGCGCTCGCGGCCCAGGCGTCCACCTCGGCCCGGGACGACGCGGCGTTCGTGCCCATGCCCGTGAGGCGCCCGCCCTCCGGGTCGCGCAGCGACGCCCACAGCCGCTCGGCGTCCCGCGCCTCGACCGGGCGCAGCCGCACGAGCTCCCCGTGCAGGACGGGCGACCGCATCAGCCGATCCTCTCCAGCACCAGCTCGCGCACGCGCTTGGCGTCCGCCTGGCCCCGGGTGGCCTTCATGACCGAGCCGATGATGGCGCCGACCGGGCCCTGGTTGCCGCCGCGGACCTTCTCCACGATGTCGGGCTGCGCCGCGAGCGCCGCGTCGATGGCCTCGAGGAGCGGCCCGTCGTCGGAGACGACCTCCAGGCCGCGGGCCACGACGACCGCCTCCGGGTCGCCCTCGCCGGCGAGCACGCCGTCGAGCACCTGCCGGGCGATCTTGTCGTTGATGCGGCCGGAGTCGACGAGCCGCTGGAGCTCGCCGATCTGCGCGGGCGTGATCGCGAGGTCCGCGAGCTCGACCTCGTCCTGCTTGGCGCGGCGGGCCAGCTCGCCCATCCACCACTTGCGCGCGGCGGCCGGCGTGGCGCCGGCGGCGACGGTCGCCTCGATGAGGTCGAGCGCGCCGGCGTTGACGACGTCGCGCATCTCGGCGTCCGCGAAGCCCCACTCGTCGTGCAGGCGGCGGCGCCGGGCCTGCGGCAGCTCGGGCAGCGTCGCGCGGATCTCCTCGACCCACTCGCGCGACGGCGCGACGGGCACGAGGTCGGGCTCCGGGAAGTACCGGTAGTCCTCGGCGTCCGACTTCACGCGGCCGGGCGACGTCGAGCCGTCCTCCTCGTGGAAGTGGCGCGTCTCCTGGATCACGGTCTCACCCGCGTCGAGGAGCGCGGCCTGGCGCGAGATCTCGTACCGCACCGCCCGTTCCACCGACCGGAACGAGTTGACGTTCTTCGTCTCCGTGCGCGTGCCGAGCGGCGACTCGGGCGTCGCGCGCAGCGACAGGTTGACGTCGGCGCGGACGTTGCCGCGCTCCATGCGCGCCTCGGACACGTCGAGCACGCGGAAGATGTCGCGCAGCGCCTGCACGTAGGCACGGGCCACCTCGGGCGCCCGCTCCCCCGCGCCGGTGATCGGCTTGGTGACGATCTCCACCAGCGGCACGCCGGCGCGGTTGTAGTCGACCAGCGAGTACTCGGCGCCGTGGATGCGGCCGGCGGAGCCGCCGACGTGCGTGTTCTTCCCGGCGTCCTCCTCCATGTGCGCGCGCTCGATCTCGACGCGGTGCACCGTGCCGTCCTCGAGCTCGACGTCGAGCCAGCCCTCGAAGGCGATCGGCTCGTCGTACTGCGACGTCTGGAAGTTCTTCGGCACGTCCGGGTAGAAGTAGTTCTTCCGGGCGAACCGGCAGCTCTCCGCGATCTGGCAGTTGAGCGCCAGGCCGATGCGGATCGCGTACTCGACGGCGGTGCCGTTGACGACGGGCAGCGCGCCCGGCAGCCCGAGCGACACCGGCGTGGTCTGCGTGTTCGGCTCGGCGCCGAACGACTGCTCGGCCGGGCAGAACATCTTGGTGCGGGTGCCGAGCTCGACGTGCACCTCGATGCCGATCACCGGGTCGTAGCGGCGCACGGCGTCGTCGTAGGCGACGAGAGCAGGGGTCGTGGTGGTCACTGTGATGGTCTCCTGTTCTCAGCCGAGCTCGGGTGCGCGCGACAGCAGGGGCGCGCCCCACGTGGACTCGAGGGCCGACTCGAGCGCGGCACCGACGCGGTAGAGGCGGTCGTCCGCCTTCGCCGGCGCGAGGATCTGGAACCCGACGGGCAGGCCGTCGTCGGACAGGCCGTTGGGCACCGAGATGCCCGGCACGCCGGCGAGGTTGGCCGGGATGGTCGCGACGTCGTTGAGGTACATCGCGAGCGGGTCGTCCAGCTTCTCCCCCAGCTTGAACGCCGTGGTGGGCGCCGTGGGCGAGACCAGCACGTCCGCCTGCGAGAACGCGGCGGCGAAGTCGCGCTGGATGAGCGTGCGGACCTTCTGCGCGCTGCCGTAGTAGGCGTCGTAGTACCCGGCCGACAGGGCGTAGGTGCCGAGGACGACGCGGCGCTTGACCTCGTCGCCGAAGCCGGCGCCGCGGGTCGCGG
The DNA here is from genome assembly GCF_042726645.1 of Isoptericola sp. NPDC060257. Lineage (NCBI taxonomy): Bacteria > Bacillati > Actinomycetota > Actinomycetes > Micrococcales > Promicromonosporaceae > Isoptericola > Isoptericola sp. NPDC060257. The sequence continues at coordinate 5,916 of NZ_JBHXAW010000044.1, read as the reverse complement.
CCATGACGCGCTCGGCCGTCACCGGGCCGTCGGTCGGCTCGACGCGCAGGCCGAAGCGCATGCCGTCGAACTTCGCGAGGTTGCTCGACGCCTCGGCCGGCATGATCAGGTAGTACGCGGCGAGCGCGTAGTCGAAGCTCGGGCAGGAGACCTCGACGACCTCGGCCCCGGCCTTGGTCAGCAGCTCGAGCGACTCGTGGAACCGCGCGAGCACGCCGGGCTGGTACCCCTCGCCCTGAAGCTGCGTGACGACGCCGACCTTGAGGCCCGACAGGTCGCCCAGCGCGCCCTGGCGCGCGGCCTCGACCAGCGGCGGGAGCGGCTCGGGGATCGACGTCGAGTCACGCGGGTCGTGGCCGCCGATGAGCTCGTGCAGCAGCGCCGAGTCGAGCACGGTGCGCGTCACGGGGCCGGCCTGGTCCAGCGAGGAGGCCATCGCGATGAGGCCGTAGCGCGAGACGCCGCCGTAGGTGGGCTTCACGCCGACCGTGCCGGTGACGGCGCCCGGCTGGCGGATCGAGCCGCCGGTGTCCGTGCCGATCGCGAGCGGCGCCTCGAAGGCGGCGACGGCCGCGGCGGAGCCGCCGCCCGAGCCGCCGGGGATGCGGTCGAGGTCCCACGGGTTGTGGGTGTTGCCGAACGCGGAGTGCTCGGTGGAGGACCCCATCGCGAACTCGTCCATGTTCGTCTTGCCGAGGATCGGCAGGCCCGCGGCGCGGAGCTTCTCGACGAGGGTCGCGTCGTACGGCGGGATCCAGCCCTCGAGGATCTTCGAGCCGGCCGTGGACGGCAGGCCCTTCGTCACGACGACGTCCTTGACGGCGATCGGCACGCCGGCCAGCGGGTGCAGCTCCTCGCCGGCGGCGCGGCGCGCGTCGACGTCGGCGGCCGTGGCCAGCGCGTCGTCCTCGCTCACGTGCAGGAACGCGTGCACGTCGCCGTCGACGGCCGCGATGCGGTCCAGGTGGGCGCGCGTGGCCTCGACGCTGGAGGCCTCCCGGCGCGCGAGGGTCTCGGCGAGCTCCGCCGCGCTGAGGCGGGTCAGGTCCGTCATCTCACTCCTCCCCGAGGATCTGCGGGACGGCGAAGCGCCCGTCCTGCGCGTCGGGCGCGGCGGCCAGCACGTCGGCCACGGGCAGCGCCGGCTGGGGCACGTCCTCGCGGAACACGTTCGTCAGGGGCAGCGGGTGGCTGGTGGCCGGCACGTCGGGGGTCGCGACCTCGCGCACGCGGGCGATGGAGTCGACGATGACGTCGAGCTCGCCGGCGAGCCGGTCGACCTCGTCGTCGCGCAGGTCGATCCGGGCCAGGGCGGCGACGCGCGCGACCTCGTCTCGGGAGATGGTGGACATGGCCGCCAGTCTAGTGGGCGGCAGGTGTCGGGGAGGTTGTCCCCGCATGACGGTGCGGGCACACGAACGGCCGGGACCACGCCACACAGGACGTGGTCCCGGCCGTCACGCACCGGCGGTGCTCGGCGCCCCCGTCGCAGCCGAGCGGTGCCGGGTTCCTCAGTCCATCCGCTCGTAGGCGGCCGTCGTGAGGAAGTCGATGTACTCGTCGGCCACGGCGACCTCCATGAAGGTGGTCCGCGCCTCGTCGAAGGCGGCGGCGCCGCCCGGGAGCTTGGCCACCTCCTCCTCGACGATGCGGTCGACGAGCTCCCGCGTCACCTTCTCGCCGGTGTCGGCGAGGACGACGTCGTTGTGCAGCCACTGCCACACCTGGGAGCGGGAGATCTCCGCGGTCGCGGCGTCCTCCATGAGGCCGAAGATGGCGACGGCGCCGAGGCCGCCCAGCCAGGCCTGGAGGTACTGGATGCCGACGGAGACGTTGTTGCGCAGGCCGGCCTCGGTGACGGTGCCGGGCGTCTTGTCGACCGACAGCAGGTCGGCGGCCGTGACGCGCACGTCCTCGCGCGTGCGGTCGATCTGGTTCGGCCGGTCGCCGAGCACCGCGGTGAAGGCCTCCTTGCACGTGGCGACCATGCCGGGGTGCGCCACCCAGGAGCCGTCGAAGCCGTCGCCGGCCTCGCGCGCCTTGTCGGCGCTCACCTTGGCGTAGGCCTGCTCGTTGGCCTCGGCGTCCTTGCTCGGGATGAACGCGGCCATGCCGCCGATGGCGTGCGCGCCGCGCTTGTGGCAGGTGCGGACCAGCAGCTCGGTGTAGGCCCGCATGAACGGCACCGTCATGGTGATCTGGTTACGGTCGGGCAGCAGGAACTCCGACCCGCGGGTGCGGAAGTTCTTCACCACGGAGAACAGGTAGTCCCAGCGGCCGGCGTTCAGGCCCGCGGAGTGCTCGCGCAGCTCGTAGAGGATCTCCTCCATCTCGAACGCGGCCGGGATGGTCTCGATGAGCACGGTGGCGCGGATGGTGCCGCGCGGGATGCCGAGCGCGTCCTGGGCCAGGACGAACGCGTCGTTCCAGAGGCGCGCCTCGAGGTGCGACTCCATCTTCGGCAGGTAGAAGTACGGCCCGAGGCCCTTGGCGATCTGCCGCAGGCCCGCCGTGGCGACGTAGAGCGCGAAGTCGACCAGGGAGCCCGAGGTCTCCTGGCCGTCGACCAGGATGTGCTTCTCGCTCATGTGCCACCCGCGGGGCCGCATGATGATCGTCGCGAGCTCGTCGTCGGGCTTCAGCGCGTAGGACTTGCCGGCCTCGTTGGTGAAGTCGATCCGGCGCTCGATGGCGTCGAGCAGGTTGAGCTGGCCGCCGACCACGCTGCGCCACTGCGGCGTGTTCGCGTCCTCCTGGTCCGCGAGCCAGCACTTCGCGCCCGAGTTGAGCGCGTTGACGGTCATCTTGCGGTCGGTGGGGCCGGTGATCTCCACGCGGCGGTCGACCAGCCCGGGGGCGGGCTCCGCGACCTTCCAGGAGTCGTCGGCGCGGAGGTGCGCGGTCTCCGGGAGGAAGTCGAGCGTGCCGCCGTCGGCGAGCGCCTGGCGGCGACGCTGCCGCGCCTCCAGCAGCTCCAGGCGGCGAGCGCCCAGCTCGCGCTGCAGGGTCACGATCAGGTCGAGGGCGGCCGGGGTGAGCACCTCGGTGTCGCGCTCACCGATCTCGGCGGTGATGGTCAGGCCGTCGGGGAGCTCCACGACAGTCCCTCCTTGTTCTCGTTCTACGGGGGTGTGCTGCGGCCGTGCGTTCCTTGCACAGCGGAATTCGTATTACGCCTAGCGGAAACCTGCCAGGCCGACCCTACCGGGTCACGGGTGCTCAGGCACCCACCAGCTGCTGGCGCAGCGCGGCCACGTGCCCGGTGGCCTCGACGTCGTACTCCGCGCTGCGGAGCGTGCCGTCCGGCTCGACGACGAAGGTGCAGCGGTGCACCCCGTCGAACGTCCGGTCGCCGATCGTCTTCGGGCCCCACGTGCCGTAGGCGTCGGCCACGGCGTGGTCCGCGTCGCTCAGCAAGGGGAAGGTGAGGTGCTCGGCCTCCACGAAGGCGCGGACGTCCTCGACCGGGTCCGCGGAGACCCCGACGACGGCGTACCCGGCGCCCGCGAGCGACGCGAGGTTGTCGCGGAAGTCGCAGGCCTCGGTGGTGCACCCGGGGGTGCCCGCCTTCGGGTAGAAGTACACGACCACGCCCTTGTCCGCCCCGGCGCGCACGTCCGCGAGGGACACCGGCGTGCCGGCGGAGTCGGGGAGGGTGAAGTCGGGAGCGGTGTCGCCCGGCTGGAGTCGCGTCATGTCAGTCGTCCTTCGTGGTCGTTCTCGTCGTCGGTCTCGTCGTCGGTCTCGTCGTCGGTCTCGTCGTCGGTCTCGTCGTCGGTCCCGTCGTGGGCCCTGCTCAGGCCTCGCCGCGGCGCAGCAGGGTGCCGGTGGGCTCGTCGCCCACGGGACGCCCGCGCAGCAGCGTGCGCCGGACCGTGCCCGTGAGGTCGCGGCCGGCGTACGGCGTGACCGGGTTCTTGTGGTGGAGTCGGGCCGGGTCGACGACGAACGTCGCCTCGGGCGCGAAGACCGCGAGGTCCGCGTCCTTGCCCACCGTGATGCCGCCCTTGCGCTCCAGGCCGACCAGCGCGGCCGGGCCGGAGGACATCCAGCCGACGACCTCCGCGAGCGGCACCTCGCGGCGGCGCGCCTCGGTCCAGACGACGGCGAGGCCGAGCTGCAGCGACGAGACTCCGCCCCAGGCCTCGGCGAAGTCGCCCGACGCCGGCTGCTTGAGCTCTGCGGTGGCCGGCGAGTGGTCGGTGACGACGACGTCGATCAGGCCGTCGCGCAGACCCTGCCAGAGGCGGTCCTGGTTGTCGTGCTCGCGGATCGGCGGGCAGCACTTGTAGGCCGTCGCGCCGTCGGGCACGTGGTCGGCGTCCAGGGACAGGTAGTGCGGGCAGGTCTCGACGGTGAGGCGCACGCCCTCCGCGCGCGCGGCTGCGATCATCGGCAGCGAGTCCGCGTCGGACAGGTGCAGCACGTGGGCGCGGGCGCCGGTGGCGCGGGCCGCGTCGATGAGCGCGGCGATCGCCGTGGACTCGGCCTTGGCGGGCCGGGAGGCGAGGAAGTTCTTGTAGGTGGGGCCGGGCTCCTGCGGGGCGTCCTCGAGGGTGCCCGGGTCCTCCGCGTGCACGATCATGAGGGCGCCGAACGACGTCAGCTCCGCGAGGTCGGCGCGCAGCTCAGCGTCCTCCAGGTGGCCGAACTCCGGCACCCCGGAGTCGGCGAGGAAGCACTTGAAGCCGAACACGCCGGCGTCGTGCAGGGGCCTGAGGTCCGCCGTGTTGCCCGGCACGGCACCGCCCCAGAAACCGACGTCGACGAACGCCTGGTCCACCGCGCGCTGCTTCTTGACCTCCAGGTTCGCGACCGAGGTCGTGGGGGGCAGCGAGTTGAGCGGCATGTCGACGATCGTCGTGACGCCGCCGGCCGCGGCGGCGCGCGTGGCGGTGGCGAAGCCCTCCCACTCGGTGCGGCCGGGCTCGTTGACGTGCACGTGCGAGTCGACGAGGCCGGGCAGCAGCACCTCGTCCTCGGCGAGCTCCAGCACCTCGGCGCCGGCCAGGCCGGTGCCGAGCGGAACGACGGCGGCGATCCGGCCGTCGGTCACGCCCACCTCGACGGCGCGCTCCCCCTCGGGGGTGACGGCGCGGGCGGCGCGGACGACGAGGTCGTAGGTCATGCGTTCTCCAAGGTGATCAGGGCCGGCAGGTGGTCGGCGAGCCGCGCGGCGAGGGTCTCGAGCAGGGGCCCGGCCTCGGCGATGCAGCGGGCGACGTCCGGCTCGACGTCGGTGAGGGCGTGCACGGCGGCGAGGCCGGCGGCGGCCGCTCGTGCGGGGCTGAGGGTGGTGCGGCCGCACACCGCGACCGTGGGGACGCCGGCGGCGGCCGCGGCGGCGGCCACCCCCACGGGCGTCTTGCCGTGCAGCGACTGCTGGTCGAGGCTGCCCTCCCCCGTGACGACCAGGTCGACACCGGCGAGGCGGTCCACGAAGCCCGTGAGGGCCAGCACCTCCTCGACGCCGGACCGGCGCTCGGCGCCGAGCAGCAGGCAGGCGAAGCCCACGCCGCCCGCCGCGCCCGCGCCGGGCTCGGCGGCGTAGCCGCGGGCGCCCGTGACGCCGACGGTGGCCAGCACGTCGACCCACGTCGCCAGGCCCAGCTCGAGCTCCGCGACGGTCGCCGGGTCGGCGCCCTTCTGCGGCCCGTACACGGCGGCCGCGCCGTGCTCGCCGAGCAGCGGGTTGTCCACGTCGCTCGCGAGCACGATCTCGGTGTCCGCGAGCGCGGGGTGCAGTCCCGCGAGGTCCACGTCGGCCTCGCGGGCGCCCGCGTTCGTGGCGACGACCACCACGGGCCTGCCGCCCGCGACGCCGCCGACGGCGACGAGCACCGGCTGGGCGTCGCCGAGCCGTCCGCGCACGTCGAGGGCGAGCGCGCGCAGGTCGTCGGCCGAGGCGACCTCGCC
>NZ_JBHXAW010000043.1:0-21833 GCF_042726645.1 Isoptericola sp. NPDC060257 | reverse complement strand
CCTCACCAGGAACGGAACTACCTCGGCGCGTGTCGTACTACCGCGGCAAAGGCTCAGTTCTGCTTGATGGCCGAGACGTCGAGGGCGATCTTGACCTTGTCGCCGACGAGGACGCCGCCGGTCTCGAGCGCGGCGTTCCAGGTCAGGCCGTAGTCCTTGCGCGAGATCTCGATCTCGGACTCGAAGCCCGCGCGCGGGTTGCCGAACGGGTCGGTGGCGGTGCCGGTGAACTCGGTCGGCAGCTCGACCGAGTTGGTGACGCCGTTGATCGTGAGGTCGCCGGTGATCGTGTAGTCGTCACCGTCGGTGGAGATGCCCTTGGACGCGAAGGACCAGACCGGCTTCTCCTCGGCGTGCCAGAAGTCGGCGCTCTTCAGGTGGCCGTCGCGGTTCTCGTCGCCCGTGTTGACCGACGCGGCGTCGAGCTCGGCGGAGACGGCCGACGACTCGAGGTCGTCGCCCACGGTGATCGCGCCGGACGTGATGGCGATCGTGCCGCGCACCTTGGCGATCCCGGCGTGGCGCACGGAGAACGAGGCGGTCGAGTGGGCGGTGTCGATGGCGTAGGTACCGGCGGTCAGGCCTGCGGGCAGCGCGGTCATGGTGTCTCCCTCGGGTTGGGTCGTGCTGACGTTCACCAAGATAGTTGATGAATCAACTATCGTCACGGGGGGTGGAACGCGGCGCTCTCGTAACCTATTCCCGTGGGTGCGACGAGGGCGCGGGAGCGCGACGACGACGGCCGCGCGGACGTGCGCTGGCTCGACGAGGAGCAGCAGTGGGCGTGGCGGAGGTTCCTCGAGGGGACCTCCCGCTTCTTCGAGGCGCTCGGGGACGCGCACGACGAGGGGCTGCCCGTCACGCTCGGCGAGTACCACCTGCTGGTGCAGCTCTCCGAGGCGCCGGACAGGACGCTGCGGATGTCGGCGCTCGCGGAGTTCCTCGCGCTGTCGCGCAGCCGCCTCACGCACACCGTCGACCGGATGGAGAAGCGCGGGCTGGTGGTCCGCACGCCGGTGCCCGGCGACCGGCGCGGGGTGAACTGCGTCATGACCGACGCCGGGTACGCGGCGCTCGTCGATGCCGCACCGGGCCACGTCACCGCCGTCCGTCGCCTGCTGGTGGACACCCTCACCCCCGAGGAGTTCGCGACCCTGGGCCGCGCGATGGCGAAGGTGGCGGACGCGGCCAGGGGGCCGGCGGCCCCCTGACGTGAGCGCCGTCACGCTTGGCTGGACGGGACCTGGGTACCCCGGAGTTCTGGGACACTGGGACCCATGGCCACCACCACCGTCCATCTCGTACGGCACGGCGAGGTCCACAACCCGGACGGCGTCCTCTACGGGCGCATCCCCGGCTACCGCCTGTCCGACCGCGGCCAGGCGATGGCGCGCCGCGTGGCGCAGCACCTGTCCGGCGCGGGCCGCGACGTCGTCGCCGTCGTCGCCTCCCCGCTGCAGCGCGCGCAGGAGACCGCGACGCCGACAGCCGAGGCCTTCGGCCTGACGCTCGCCACCGACCACCGGCTCGTCGAGGCGGGGAATCACTTCGAGGGCACGACGATCGGGAAGAACCCGGGGCAGCTCGCCAACCCGAAGTACTGGCGCTACCTGTGGAACCCGCTGCGCCCGTCGTGGGGCGAGCCGTACGCGGACCAGGTGACCCGGATGCGTGCCGCCGTGGACGACGCGCGGCGCGCCCACGAGGGCCACGAGGTCGTGCTGGTCAGCCACCAGCTGCCCGTGTGGGTCACGCGCCGGTCGTACGAGGGCGGCTCCCTGGCGCACGACCCGCGCCGCCGGCAGTGCGCCCTCGCGTCGATGACGTCGCTGACGTTCGACGGCGAGACGTTCGTGGGCCTGCACTACACCGAGCCCGCCGCCGACCTGCTCGCCGGCGCCGACCCCGTGCCGGGGGCATGATGCGCACCGCTCGTCCGCGCGCGCTCCGGCGCGCCTCCGCCGCCGTCGGCGCCGTCCTCGGCCTCGGCCTGCTCGCCGCGTGCGGTGCGCAGGACTCGGGCGCCGGCGACGTCGTCGGGCAGGGCTTCGTCTCCGGCGACGGCTCCGTGAAGCAGTGGGACGCGGGCGACCGGGACGACCCCGTGACCGTCGAGGGCACGTCGTTCGAGGGCGACGAGGTGAGCACCGCCGACTGGCTCGGCGACGTCGTCGTGGTCAACACCTGGTACGCCGGGTGCGCGCCGTGCCGCGCCGAGGCCCCCGACCTCGTGGCCCTGGCCGACGAGCGCGAGGCAGACGGCGTGCGGGTGCTCGGCATCAACACGGAGGACGAGGCCGGCGCCGCCACCTCGTTCCAGCGCACCTTCGACGTGCCCTACCCGTCGATCGAGGACCGTAGCGGCCAGGTCGTGGCGAGGCTGTCCGGCGTCGTGCCGCTGCAGGCCGTGCCGTCGACCGTCGTGCTCGACGCCGAGGGCCGCGTCGCGGCCCGCGTCATCGGCCAGGCCGAGGCGTCGACGCTCGACGCGATCGTCGACGAGGTGCTCGCCGAGTCGGGCGGCGGCTCGGGCGACGGCGCGAAGGGCGCCTGATGGGCGAGACGTTCGCGACCACGGTGTTCAGCGGCTCGATGCTGCTGGCGCTGCCCGTGGCGCTGATCGCCGGCCTCGTGTCGTTCGCCTCGCCGTGCGTGCTGCCGCTGGTGCCCGGCTACGTCGGGTACGTCAGCGGCATGGCCGCCGCGTCGGCCGGCACGGGCGCGAAGGGGCGGCCCGGGGTGCCCCAGGACCCGGCCCGGCGCCGCGTCGTCGCCGGCGTGGCCCTCTTCGTCCTCGGCTTCACCGCGGTGTTCGTGGCGTTCATGGCCGCGGCGGGGGCGATCGGCTCCTACCTGGTGCAGTGGGAGGGCACGATCATGCGGGTGCTCGGGGTCGTCGTGATCCTCATGGGCCTCGCCTTCCTCGGCGCCGTGCCGTTCCTGCAGCGCGAGCGGCGCATGCACCTGAGCCCCCGGGCGGGCCTGTGGGGCGCGCCGCTGCTGGGCGTCGTGTTCGGCCTCGGCTGGACCCCCTGCATCGGCCCGACGCTCGCGGCCGTGCAGACGCTGGCGCTCGACCAGGCGTCGGCCGGCCGCGGCCTGGTGCTCGGCGTCGCGTACTGCGTCGGGCTGGGCGTGCCGTTCCTGCTCGTGGCGCTCGGGCTGCAGTCCTCGCAGCGCATGCTCGGTTTCCTGCGTCGGCACCGCCTGGGCATCCAGCGCGCGGGCGGCGCCCTGCTGGTGCTGGTCGGCCTGGCGCTCGTCACGGGGCTGTGGTCCACGTGGACCAGCCAGCTCCAGGGCTGGATCGGCGGATTCGTGACGGTGGTGTGATGAGCGAGAAGGCGACGTACCGACCGGAGGGCATCAACGACGCGTTCGTCGAGGGCCGCGCCGACGCCGGGCCCTCGTCCCCCGCCGAGGGGCCGGCCAAGCCCGCCGGCCCGACCCTGCCCACGCTGGGCTGGCGCGGCATGCTGCGCTGGACGTGGCGCCAGCTCACGAGCATGCGCGTGGCGCTCATGCTGCTCATGCTGCTCGCCGTCGCGGCCGTCCCCGGCTCGGTGCTGCCGCAGCGCGGCCAGGACGCCGCCGCGGTGCTGGAGTACCTCGGCGACCACCCCACGCTGGGGGAGTGGCTGGACCGGTTCGGCTTCTTCGAGGTCTACAGCTCGGTCTGGTTCTCGGCCATCTACATCCTGCTGTTCGTCTCCCTCGTGGGCTGCATCGTGCCGCGCACGCTCGCGCACGCACGCAACCTGCGGAACCGGCCGCCCCGGACGCCGGTGCGGTTCGGCCGCTTCCCGGCCACGGCCGAGACCAGCACGCCGGCGTCGCCCGACGAGGTCGTCGAGGCCGTGGCCGGCCACCTGCGCGGCCCGCTGCGCCGCCTGCCCACGTTCCGCGTCGACGTCGGGTCGGAGGAGCCGCGGCTCGGCCGCCCGGCCACCCGCACGGTGGCGGCGGAGCGTGGCTACCTGCGCGAGACCGGCAACCTCGTGTTCCACCTCGCCCTGCTGGGCCTCCTGGTGTCGGTCGCCCTCGGCCAGCTGATGCACTACCGCGGCCAGGCGATCGTCACGGAGGGCCGCGGCTTCGCGAACGCCGTCGTGGACTACGACACCTTCGACAAGGGCGCCTGGTTCCGGGCGGCGTCGCTGTCGCCGTTCTCGATGACGCTCGACTCGTTCGACTCCGAGTTCGCCTCCGACACCGTGGCGTTCGCGCAGGCGCGAGACTTCACCGCCCACGTGACGGTCACCGAGCCGGACGGCGGCCAGCACTCCGACCAGATCAAGGTCAACTCCCCGCTGACGGTGGACGGTGCCAAGATCTACCTGCAGGGCAACGGCTTCGCCCCGGAGATCACCGTCGAGGACGGCGCCGGCGAGATGGCGTTCTCCGGCCGCGTCCCGTTCCTGCCCGAGGACACCATGTACACGTCACGCGGCGTCGTGAAGGTGCCGGACGTGTCGGAGGGCCAGGAGCAGATCGGCCTGGTCGGCTACTTCCTGCCCACCGCCGTCGTCGACCAGGACGGGTCGGCCCGCTCCGTCTTCCCGCAGCCGCAGAACCCGCTCCTGGTGCTCGAGGTGTACCGCGGCGACCTGGGCCTGGACGACGGCGTGCCGCAGAACGTGTACCGCCTCGACACCGCGTCCCTCACGCCGTCGGTGGACGACGAGGGCGAGACGATCAAGCTGCTCGTGAAGCCGGGGGAGACGGTCGAGCTGCCCGACGGCCTCGGCACCGTCACCCTGGGGGAGGACGTGCCCCGCTACGTCGCCCTCGACCTGCGCTACGACCCGTCCCTCGCCTGGGTGCTGACCTTCTCCCTGCTGGCCCTCGCCGGCCTCGCGGTCTCGCTGTTCACGCCGCGCCGCCGCGTGTGGGTGCGATCATGGGAGACCACGGACGACGACGGCCGGGCCGTCACGCACGTCGAGCTCGCCGGGCTCGCGCGCGGGGACGACGCCGGCCTGCAGCGCGAGGTCGACAAGGCCCTGGCAGCGGTGCCGGGCCGCGCCGACGATCCCGACGACAACCACAGAACCGCCACGGAGGACTGACCATGCAGATCGCCGAGCTGAGCGTGCTGCTCGTCTGGGGCGCCGCCACGGCGCTCACGATCGCGCTCGTCGCGTTCGCGATCGACCTGGGCCGCCGCACCGAGGCGCGCGCCGAGGCCCACGCCGAGGCGCGCACCCCTGTCGCCGTGGGGGCCGAGCCCCGGCCCACGCTCGCACCTGCGAGCACGGTGTCCGGCACCGGGGACGGCGCGGCCGCCCCCGGGCGCCGTCGTGCCGCGGGCATCGCGATGTCGACCACCTGGCTGGGCACCGCGATGCTCCTCGTGGCCATCGTGCTGCGCGGGCTCGCCGCGGGCCGCACCCCCTGGGCGAACATGTACGAGTTCACGCTCGTGGGGTCGTTCATGGCCCTCGCCGTGTTCCTCGGCATGAACGTGCGCAAGGACTTCAAGTTCCTGGGCGCCTTCGTCACCGGGCTGTCCGTGCTGTTCCTGGTGCTCGGCCTCAACGTGTTCTACGTGGCGGCGACCGGCGTGCAGCCCGCCCTCCAGAACTACTGGCTGGTCATCCACGTGGGCGTCGCGATCAGCGCCACCGGCATCTTCACGGTCGCGTTCGTCGCCTCGGTGCTGCAGCTCGTGCGCGACAGCCGCGACTCCGGGTCCCCGTACCTGCAGCGCCCCGGCTTCCGCTGGCTCGACCGCGTGCCCACCCCGACGTCGCTGGAGGCCCTGTCCTTCCGCCTCAACGCCGTCGGCTTCGTGCTGTGGACCTTCACCATCATCGGCGGCGCCATCTGGGCCGAGCACGCCTGGGGCCGCTACTGGGGATGGGACCCCAAGGAGGTCTGGAGCTTCGTCATCTGGGTCGTGTACGCGGCGTACCTGCACGCCCGCACGACCCGCGGCTGGGACGGCCGCCGCGCCGCCTGGTTCGTGGTCGTCGGCTACCTGTGCGTGCTGTTCAACTTCACCGGCGTGAACCTCATCTTCAACGGCAAGCACTCGTACTCGGGCCTCAACACCGACGGCACCGGCGGCGCCTGACCCACCCGCACCTACCCGAACGCGGTGGGCGCTTGTCTCAGGGGGTGTCGCCGTTGCCGCCGCCCTCGCGCTCGCGGCGGCGCTTCTCCTGCTCCAGGCGCCACAGGAACTCGGGGTCGTCGTCGGGCGCCACGGGGCCGGACGGGCGGCGCGGGCCGGAGGGGCCGGGCCGCCGGGGGCGGGACGACGGCCCGCGGCCGCCGGACGCCCGGCGCGCCGACTGCTTGACGACGATCCACGCGACGGCGCCGAAGATCGGCAGCAGCACGATGATCACCGCCCACAACCAGCGGGGGAGGCCGCCGCGCTCGTCCTCCTCGGAGCCGAACAGGTCGAGGAGGGCGTACAGGGCGAGCCCCACCACGAGGAGGGGCAGGATCACACGCGCGAACATGCCTCCAGCCTAGTTCGGCGTCGGGATGCTCAGGAATCGCGCCTACCCTGGAACCGTGCCCCTCGTCATGTACACCGTCTGGCGGATCCTGCTGTTCGTCGCCGCCCTCGGCGCCGGCTACCTGCTCGGTCTGCGCAGCTGGCTCCTCGTCCTGGTCGCCGCCGTCGTGGCGTTCGCCGTCTCGTACCTCGCGCTGAGCAGGCCGCGGGACGCCGCCGCGCGCTGGCTGGCGGAGAAGGAGCAGCGGCGCAAGGACGGCTCCGACAAGCACGACGTCGACTCCGACTACGAGGACTCCGTCGTGGACCGGGAGCACCCCACGGCCGGTTGAGCGAGCAGGCGTCAGAGCGCCAGGCCGAGGGCCAGCAGGACGCCGTAGGCGAGCTCGAACATCCCGGTGCCGGCGAGCACCTTGACGAGCAGCGGTCCGCGCGCCCCCGCGATCACCGGGGCGACGAGCAGCGCGGCGGGCAGCAGCAGCACCGCGACGATCAGCGCCCACGGCGACCAGGCCGCGCACACCATGCCCAGCACCACGGGCAGCAGGATGCAGGCGGCGTACCAGCGCCGGGCGCGGTGGTCGCCGAGGCGGACGGCGAGGGTCCGCTTGCCCGCGACGACGTCGGTCGGGATGTCGCGCACGTTGTTCACCATGAGCAGGCCGCACGCGATCATGCCGACGCCGACGGCGCCGAGCACGGACGGCCAGGTGAGGGTGTCCGCCTGGGTGTACGTGGTGCCGAGCGTCGCGACGAGCCCGAAGAACACGAACACGCCCACCTCGCCGAGCCCCGCGTAGCCGTACGGGTGCTTGCCGCCCGTGTAGTACCAGGCGGCCAGCACGCACAGCACGCCCACCGCGAGGAGCCACCAGTGCCCGCTGACGGCGCACAGCGCCAGCCCGAGCACCCCGGCGACGCCGAACGACGCGAACGCTGCGCCCTTGACGCGGCGGGGCGGGGCGATGCCGGACGCCGTGAGGCGCAGCGGACCCACACGGTCCAGGTCGGTGCCGCGGACGCCGTCCGAGTAGTCGTTGGCGTAGTTGACGCCCACCTGCAGGGCGAGCGCGACGCCGAGCGCGAGGACGGCGGGCAGCCACGCGAAGGCGTCGACGTCCGCCGCGGCACCCGACCCGATCAGCACCGGCGCGGCCGCGGCCGGCAGGGTGCGGGGGCGTGCTCCGGCGATCCACTCGCTCGTCGTGGCCATGGTTCTCCGTCCGTCGGTGCGGCGCGGGGCGTCGCGTGCGCGAGCAGGTCAGGCGTGCGCCTCGTGCTCGCGGACGAGGGCGACGACGCCGCTGCGGTCCACCTTGCCGGGGCCGCGCAGCGGGAGCGCGGCCGCGGCGTACACGCGGCGGGGCGCGGACGGCGCACCCAGCCTAGTCGCCACCGCGGACCGGACCCGCGCCAGCGCGTCGTCGTCGACGGGAAGGATCCGTGGCCCGCTCGGCCCGCTCGGCCCGTTCGACCCCGCCGCGGTCGCGACCACGGCCACGAGCGCCTGCCCCCACTCGGCGTCGGGCACGCCGACGACGCACGCCTCGCCGCCGAGCAGCTCGCCGACCAGCGCCTCGACGGGCGCCGGGGCCACGTTCACCCCGCCGGTGACGACGACGTCGTCCGCCCGGCCGAGCACCTCCAGCGTGCCGTCGGGGCCGAGCCGGCCCAGGTCGGACGTGCGGAACCAGCGCGACCCGTCGGCGTCGGTGCGGAACACCGCGGCCGTGGCGGCGTCGTCGCCCAGGTACCCGGCCGCGAGCGTGGGCCCGCCCAGCTCGACGACCCCCACCTCCCCGGACCTGTCAGAGCCGCGGCGGGCCATACCCCGATGTGGCTCTGACAACTCAGGAGGTGTGGAGTTGTCAGAGCCAGGGAGCGCTGGACCCCGCCCTGGTTCTGACAGGTCGGCGGGGGCGACGCGGACCCGGACGCCGCGCAGGGGCGCGCCGTCGTACACGCAGCCGCCGGCGGTCTCGGACATGCCGTAGGTCGTCACGACGCGCACCCCCGCCTCCGCGGCGCGGGCCAGCAGCGGGGGCGGGGACGCCGCGCCGCCCAGCAGCACCGCCGCGCAGCGGGCGAGCGCCGCCAGCCCGCGGGGCGCGCCGTCCTGCGCGGCGGCGAGCAGGCGGTGCACCTGGGTGGGGACCAGCGACACGTACACCGGGTCGTCGCCGGCGTCGAGGACCGGCTCGAGCAGGTCGGCCAGGCCGTCGGGCGTGAACCGCGCGTCCGGGCGGGCGGCCGTCAGCGGCGTGCCCGCGAGCACCGACCGCACCACCACCTGCAGGCCGGCGACGTGCGTGGGCGGCAGCGTCAGCACCCACCGACCGGGGCCGCCGAGTCGCTCGTCCGTGGCCGCCGCGGACGCGCGCAGCGCGGCGGCCGGCAGCGCGACCTCGCGCGGCGTCCCCGTCGAGCCGGACGTGCGCACCACCAGCGCGGTGCCCGGCGGCACGGGGGCCGTCGTCGTGCGGGGCAGCGGGACGACGGCGGGGCCGCCGTCGAGCGCGGCGCGCACGGCGTCGCGGAGCGCGTCGACGGACGGGGGCAGGGACGCGAGGGGCACCGCACCAGGGTAGGTCCGGGTCGGTCCGGGGCCCGTCCGGGCCGCGACGGGCCTGCCGTAGGGTGGCACGGTCCCGGCCCGGGAGCCCCCGGGCCGCACGCACGTCGAGGAGGACGCCGAGGATGCCCACGAAGCCCGCAGGCGCGCCCCGCGGCGCCCGGACCGGGGCGGTCGGCGCGCTCGTCGCGCTCGCCCTGCTGGCCACGGCCGCCTGCGGCGTCGGCGAGCCCGCCGCGCCGCCCACCGTCACCGCCGCGCCGGACGTCTCCGTGCCGAAGGCGGCACCGCCCGACCCGGTGAAGCCGAAGCCCGAGCCCCAGCCGAAGCCCGTCGTCTGGCCGCTCAACGGCAGGCTGACCGGGACGAAGAAGGTCCCCGCCCGGCCGGCCGTCGCGGTGAAGATCGAGAACTCGCCCGCCGCACGTCCGCAGTCCGGGCTGCAGCAGGCGGACATCGTCTGGGAGCAGGTGGTCGAGGGCGGCATCAGCCGGTACGTCGCCGTCTACCACTCCAAGCTGCCCGGCACCGTCGGGCCCGTCCGGTCCGTGCGCCCCATGGACCCGGCCATCGTCGCCCCGATGCGCGGCATCCTCGCCTACTCGGGCGGGCAGCCGCCGTTCATCCGCGCCGTCGGCCGAGCCAAGGTGCAGTCCGTGACGATGGACGGCGGCGACCCCGGCTTCCGGCGCAGCGGCGACCGGGCCGCGCCGCACAACGTGTACGGCTCGGTGAACGCGTTCGCCAAGCAGGCGACCAAGAGCCGCGCGACCCCGCCAGCCGCACAGTTCAACTACGCCGCCAAGGTCGGGAAGGGGACCGCCGCGACGAACGACCGCAAGGGGCGCGTCGCCGACGTCCGGCTCTCCCCGGCGCAGCGCACCGTGTGGCGGTGGACGTCGAAGACGAAGACCTATGCCCGCTTCGACGGCTCGGCCCCCTCGGTCTCCTCCGGGAGCCAGCTGCGGGCCCGGAACGTGCTGCTCCTGTCCGTGACCATGAAGAACACGAGGTACCGCGACCCGAGCGGCGCCCCGGTGCCCGAGACGCAGATGGTGGGCCGCGGCAAGGGCGTGCTCCTCACCCGCGGCAAGGCGCTCAGCGTGACCTGGTCGAAGAAGTCGACGGGCAAGAAGCTGATGCTGAAGACCCGCGGCGGCGACCCCGTCCGCCTCGACCCGGGCAACCTCTGGGTCGAGCTCGTGCCGCGCGGCACCGGGTCGTGGCGGGTGCGTTGACGCCGGATCGGGGCATTCCCGGCCTACGGTGAGGGCGTGTGACCGCGCGCACGGCCCGTGACCCCGGGAGGACCTGCATGACCGCCACGCCCCGCCCGTCCCGCACCCGGCGCGCCGCAGCGCTGACGGTCGCCGCCGTCCTGGCGCTGGCGGCGTGCTCGTCCGGCGGGTCTCCGACGCCGACCGTGACGCCGGGCAGCACCGCCGACAAGGGCGCCCCGCCGTCGCCCACGATGCCGTCGGCCTGGCCGCTCACCGGGGTGCGGTCGGACGACGTGGCAGCCCGACCGGCGCTCGCGGTGAAGATCGAGAACGCGCCGGAGGCGCGGCCGCAGACCGGCCTCGAGGACGCCGACCTCGTGTGGGAGGAGGTCGTCGAGGGCGGCATCACGCGATTCGTCGCCGTGTACCACTCGCGGATCCCGAAGGCGGTCGAGCCCGTGCGCTCGGTGCGGCCCATGGACCCCGACGTCGTCGCCCCGCTCGGTGGCATCCTCGCCTACTCGGGCGGCCAGCCGCCGTTCATCGCGGCGGTGGAGGAGTCCGGCACCCAGTCGGTGATCATGGACCGCGGCGACGGGGGCTTCTCCCGCGACCCGGGTCGCGCCGCACCGCACAACGTCGTCGGGGACCCGAAGGCCTTCCTCGACCAGGCCGACGACGAGCGCACCGTGCCGCCGCCCGCCCAGTTCCGGTACGCGGGCAAGGCGGGCGGCGGCACCGCGGCGGCCGACGGGTCGAAGACCTCCACCCTCGCCGTGACCCTCAGCCCGGCGCAGCGCAGCGTCTGGGACTGGTCCGGCGACGAGAAGCGGTGGCTGCGGAGCGAGGGCTCGGACAAGTCGGTCTCGTCGTCCGGGGCGCGGCACGCGGCAGCCAACGTGCTCGCGCTGTCCGTCGACGTGGTGGACACGAAGTACAAGGACCCGGCCGGCGCCCCCGTCCCCCGGACCGAGCTGATCGGGAAGGGCAAGGGGGTGCTGGCGTCCGCGGGCAGGACCGTGCCCGTGCAGTGGTCGAAGAAGGACCAGAAGTCCCCGGTCGAGCTGACCCGTGACGGCGAGCCCGTCGAGCTCGACCCCGGCAGCACGTGGATCGAGCTCGTCCCGAAGGACGGCGGGAGCTGGAAGACGTCCTGACCTGCCAGGGTGCGCCCGCGGCTACGGCCGGCCGAGCCCTGACACGACGCTCCCGGCGGACACCAGGCGACCGCCGGCGGAGAACAGCCCCCACAGGTCGTTCTTGCAGGGCTGCTCCCACACAGCGGTCCCGTCGCGCAGGTCGAGGGCGAGGAGCCGGCTGCCGGACACGGACTCGCCGGTGTCGGCATCCACCGTCGCGCCGGTGGTCGCGAGCAGGAGGCGCGTGCCGTCCGTCACGGCCCCGCTGACGTACGCGCTGCCGCCCCCGTCGTGGTCACCGATCACGTCCGCCCGTCGCGTACTCGTCGATCGAGGACGACCAGACGGTGCTGCCGTCCGCGCCGACCACCGCCGCGAGCACCGGCGCGTCCCCGTCGCCGCCGCGCAGGGCGAGCACCGGACCTGCCGGCTCGGTGTCCACGAGGGGGACCTGCGCCAGGCCACGGACGGCCGTCAGCCGCGCGCCGCGCGCGTCGAGGACCTCGCTCGCGTCGCCCTGGGCGAGGTAGCCGCCGCCCGGCAGCGGCGCCAGCGTGCTCGCCCCGTCACCGAGGGAGACGATGTCGCCCGTGGGCGTCACCGCGCGCGCGAGCCCGCACAGGCTGAGCACGGTGGACGTCGGCGTCGCGTCGATCCAGGGCTGGGGCGCGAGGACCGTGCCGCCCGGGCCGTCCTCCGAGAACCCGCAGCTGTCGAGGTCGTCCGCGGACAGGTGGAGGGTCACCTCGGCGCGTTCCTCACCGGTGACGGCGTCCAGCACCCGCATCGTCGGGTCCGCCCAGCCCGCGTCCCGGAGCGTGCGCAGGACGTCCGCGTCGGCGTCGCCCTCGTGCCACGGGATCTCGGTCGTCGGCGCGGAGCCGCTCGGCGCGGGCGTCGAGCAGGCCCGGTGCGACGGCGGCCCCGGCCACGACGACCACGACGACGGCGGTGCCGCCCGCGACGGCCGCGCGGCCCCGGCGGGACAGGGCGCGCCAGCGGGTGTGGGCGCGGTCGCGCAGGTCCGCCAGGCGGCGGCCCTGCTCGGGCCCGACGTGCGGGGCACCGTCGGGACCGTCCTCGCGCTCGTCGTCCGGCACGAGCTCGAAGGTGGTCATCGGCTCGGGGCGACGGAACCGCGGAGGCATGACCGGAGGCTCTCGGCGCCGTCAGCCCAGGCCGTGCACGACGCCGTCGAAGGCCACCGCGTGGCCGTCGACCGCCATCAACCACTCGAGGAACCCGGCCTGCTTCCGCCGCTCCCACGCCGTCGTGCCGTCCCGCAGGTCGAGGGCGACCAGCCTGTGGTGCTCGCCGTCGCCACCGATGCCGACCAGCAGGCGGGTGCCGTCGGTGACCGCCCCCGCGACCCAGTCGCCCGAGCCGTAGCCCGAGACCTGCAGCAGGTCGTCACGCGCCCAGACCTCGTCGCCGGTCCGCGCGTCGAGGCCGACGAACCCGTCGGCGTCCTGCACGACGACGACGCCCGAGACCCGCGCGAGCACCCCGCCCAGGTCGTCGACCGTCGCGGCCCACCGCTCCGCGCCGTCCGGGTCGAACGACGCGAGGCGCACCGCCGACCGGCTCTCGCCCACCTCCGTCAGCGCGAGGTAGGAGGAGCCGGGGGCGTCGTCCACCGTCGGCGGGACCGACCATCCCGGCACCGTGGCCACGACCGTGCCGTCGGCGTCGAGCACGGTGCTCTCGTCCTCGCCCGGGACGACGTGGCCCCCGCCGGGGAGCGGCATCGCCCACCGGCCGTCGGTGCTCGTGTCGATCGCGGTGCCGGTGGGGGTGAGGCGGACGGCGGCGCCGCACACGGAGAGCACGGTCATCGACGGGGACGCGTCGACCTGGGGTTCCGTCATCAGCTCGGGGTCGGTGCCCTCGTCCTGCGTCATCCCGCACTCCCCGAGGTCCTCGGGCCGGAGGCGTACGGTCGCCTCGCCCCGCACCTCGCCGGTGAGCGCGTCCTCCAGGCGCAGCGTCGGGTCCCGCCAGCCGTCGGCCCGGAGGTCGCGCAGGGTGTCCGCGTCGGGCAGGTCGTCCGAGGGCCAGGGCGCGGTGGCGTCCGAGATGTCGTCGACCACCGCGATCGCCCCCGCGGCGGCGGGCAGCACCAGAGGGGCACCGGCCGGGCCCCCGTCGCCGAACGTGTCGATGCGCGCGGGGCCGATCGACCGCTCGCCGACGACCTCGCCGGCGGCGTCGAGCACCGTGACGGTGCGGTCGTCCGGGTCGCCGCTGACGCAGACGACGACGTCGGCGGGCGGGACCGGGTCCGTCCGGTAGCCCCGCTGCGGGCCGCACGTCGGGAACGTCCCGACGTCGTGCCGCCACGCCTCGCGGCCGGTGCCGGCGTCGACCGCCGACACGGCCGTGCCCTCCGTCGTGAGCACGAGGCCGCCGCGCAGCGTCGCCAGGGTGCCGGTTCCGTTCGTGAGCTGCCACGTCTCGGTCAGTGGCTCGGACAGGTCGTCGACGGCCCCGGGCAGGCCCTGCACGGCCTCCGCGCGCAGCCGCTCCGCGCGGGCGTCCAGCAGGCCGGGGGTGACCACCGCGGTGGCGGCGGCGAGCACGACGACGGCGGTGCCGGCCGCGACGACCACGCGGCCGCGGCGGGACAGGGCGCGCCAGCGGATGACGGCGCGGTCGCGCAGGGCGGCGAGCCGTCGTCGGGCGGGGCCGGGCTCCGGGTCGTCCGGGACCGGCGCATCGCCGGGCCCGTCCTCGCGCTCGTCGTCCGGCACGAGCTCGAAGGTCGTCATCGGCTCGGGGCGACGGAACCGCGGAGGCATGACGGGAGGCTACCCGCGGGGCGGAGGTCCGGACGTGGTCGCCGCCCCCGCACCCGGGTGAGAAACCGTCGTGAGAGGGTCAGCGCCGGGTCAGAAGGCGTACGGGAAGCGCGACCAGTCGGGGTCGCGCTTCTCGAGGAAGGCGTCGCGGCCCTCGACGGCCTCGTCGGTGAGATAGGCCAGGCGCGTGGCCTCCCCGGCGAAGACCTGCTGGCCCATGAGGCCGTCGTCGGCGAGGTTGAACGCGAACTTCAGCATCCGCACGGCCTGCGGGGACTTGCCCGCGATGGTGCGCGCGTACTCGATCGCCAGGCCCTCGAGGTCGTCGTGCTCGGCCACCTCGTTGACGCCGCCCCAGCGCTCGGCGTCGTCCGCCGAGTACTCGCGGGCGAGGAAGAAGATCTCCCGGGCGCGCTTCTGCCCGACCTGGCGGGCGAGGTACGCGGAGCCGTAGCCGCCGTCGAACGAGCCGACGTCCGCGTCGGTCTGCTTGAACCGCCCGTGCTGGCGGCAGGCGATCGACAGGTCCGCCACGACGTGCAGCGAGTGCCCGCCGCCCGCGGCCCAGCCGTCCACGACGGCGACGACGACCTTCGGCATGGTGCGGATGAGTCGCTGCACCTCGAGGATGTGCAGGCGCCCGGCGCGGGCGGGGTCGACGGCGTCCGCGCCGTGCTCCTCGCCGCCGCCGTCCTCGGCGGTCGTGTACTGGTAGCCGGAGCGCCCTCGGATGCGCTGGTCGCCGCCGGAGCAGAACGCCCAGCCGCCGTCCTTCGGGGACGGGCCGTTGCCGGTGAGCAGCACGGTGCCGACGTCGGAGGTCATGCGGGCGTGGTCGAGCACGCGGTAGAGCTCGTCGACGGTGTGCGGGCGGAACGCGTTGCGCACCTCGGGGCGGTCGAAGGCGACGCGCACCACGGGCAGGTCGCGCACGACGGCGCCCTCGGCGTCGCGCTCCACGCCGCGGTGGTACGTGAGGTCGGTGAGGCCCTCGAACCCGCCGACCTCGCGCCATCGCGCGGGGTCGAACGTGTGGGAGACGGTGCGGGGGAGGGGTGCGCTGCTCACGCCGTCACCCTAGTTCGTCGGCGCGGCTCGTCGGCGCGGCTCGTCGGCGCGGCTCGTCGGGACGACAGCCCCAGCACGAGACCCGCCGCCACGACGAGTGCTCCGGCGACGCCGTGCGCCGTCGGCGCCTCGACGCCGAGCGCGAGGGAGGCCGCGAGGGCCGCGACGGGCATCAGCCCGGCGAAGAGCCCGGCCCGGGCGGGGCCGACCTGGGCGAGGCCGGTGTACCAGAGCAGGAAGGCGACCGCGGTGACGACGACGGACAGGTAGGCCAGGGCCGCGAGCTCGCCGCCGTCGGGCACGGCGAGCAGCGGCCCGGGCGCGAGCAGACCGAGCAGCAGGAGCTGCGGGACCGCCGCGACGCAGGCGTACGCCGACACCCGCAGCGGCCCGAGCGTCGGCAGCAGCGGCACGGCGAGCAGTGAGAACGCCGCCTCGCACGCCAGCGCCCCCACGGCGAGCGCCAGCCCGAGCGGGTCGGCCGACCCGAGGCCCTCGACGAGCGCCACCCCCGCCGTCACGACGACCGCCGCCGCGAGGGTCCGAGGGGCGAGGCGCCGCTCGCGGACGGCCTGCGTCGCGGCCAGGACGACGGGCGTGGCACCCACCACCGCGCCCACCAGCGAGGGCTCGGCGTGCCGGGTGGCGAGGACGACGCACGCGCTGAACCCGGTGAGGCCCGTGGCCGCGAGCGCCAGCAGGCGGGTGGCCTGGCGCGGGCGGGGCAGCACGAACGCGACCCGTCGCCACCGCATGACGGCGAGCAGGCACAGGGCGGCGACGGCGTAGCGGACGGCCTGCCCGCCCGCCAGGGGGTAGTCGGAGAGCGCCGCCGAGGCGGTGAACGACGCGCCGACGAGCGCCATCGCGGCGGCGCAGCGGGCGTACGCGCCGGCGAGATCGCCCGTGCCGGGTGGCGCGACGGCGGTGGCGGCGCCCGCGGCGCCCGTCGAGGTGGTCATGCCCTCGACGCTACGAGCGCGCTGGACCGGCGGGCAGGGCCAGTTCGGTGCTGGTTCACTGGTCCAGATGGCCAAGGTGTCCCGATGACGACGGTGGCCGGATGCCGACGTGCGGCCGGACGAGGAGCGTGACGCGATGAGGCGGCTGCAGCCGGAGGACCTGCTCCTCGTGCTCGGTGCCCGCCCGCCGACCGACGTGGGCGCCTGGCTGCGCGACGGCCTGCGGGACGCGGTCGCGACGGGCCGGCTCGAGCCCGGCGCGACGCTGCCGTCGTCGCGCACCGCGGCGGCGGGCCTGGGCGTCTCGCGGGGCACGGTGGCGGCGGCGGTGGACGAGCTCGTGGGGGAGGGGGTGCTCGAGAGCCGGCCGCGCTCGAGCGTCGTCGTCGCCGACCTCGACCGGCGCTCCCACGGCACGACGCCCGGGCCGGCAGGCCGCCCCGGCCCGGGGGCGGAGCGCCCGGCCAGCGTCGGGGCGCCCGACCCGGCGCTCTTCCCCCGCGCGGCCTGGGCGCGCGCCGTGCGCGACGCGATGCGCGAGCTGCCCGACGCCGAGCTGGGCTACCCGGACCCGCAGGGCCTGCTCGGGCTGCGCCGGGCGCTCGCCGCGCACCTGCGGACCGCGCGCGCCGCCCCGGTCGAGGCCGAGGACGTGGTGATCGTGAGCGGCGTCGCGCAGGGGCTGGCGCTGCTCGGCGAGGTGCTCGCGGGCGGGGGCGGCGGCGATCGGGTGGTCGTCGAGGACCCCGCGTCGCCCGGCGTCGTCGCACAGCTGCGCGACTCAGGCCTGGAGGTCGTCCCCGTGCCCGTCGACGACCGCGGGCTCCGGACCGACGCCCTGCCCGACGCCGCGGCGGCCGTCGTGACGCCCGCCCACCAGTTCCCGCTCGGGGTCGTCCTGGCGCCCGACCGGCGTCGCGAGCTCGTCGCCTGGGCCCAGGCCGGCGGTCGCCTGGTGCTGGAGGACGACTACGACGCCGAGCTCCGGTACGACCGGCAGCCCGTCGGCGCCCTGCGCGGCCTGGACCCGGAGCACGTCGCGCTGCTCGGCTCGGTGTCCAAACTGCTGTCCCCGGCGCTGCGGCTGGGCTGGGTCGTCGCGCCCGCCGAGGTGCGGGAGGCGCTCGTCGACGCCAAGCGCCGCGCCGACCTCGGCTGCTCGGTGCCGGAGCAGGCCGCGTTCGCCCGGCTGATCGCCGACGGCGCGTACGCGCGGCACCTGCGCCGGGCCCGGCTGACGTACAAGCGCCGTCGGGGGCTGCTGCTCGACGCGCTCGCGCGCGACGCCCCGCACGTCCCCGTCGAGGGCGTCGCCGCCGGCCTGCACCTCGTCGTGCGGCTGCCCGACGGCGACGGCGAGGCGTGGGCGGTGTCCGCGCTGCGCGGCGCCGGCGTGCCGGCCGAGCCGCTGTCCGGCACGTCGGCGCACGACGGCACCCGGGGCGTCGTCGTGGGCGCGGCTCGGGTGCAGGGGACGGCCGTCCCGCGCGTCGTCGAGATCCTGCGGGCGGCCGCCGACGGTGCCGAGTCCCGCGCGTAGCGGCCCGCGTCAGGGCCGCGGCTCCCCGGGGTCGCCGTCGGCGCTCTCGGTGGGCTCCGCGCGGGCCACCACGTCGCCAGGAAGGTCGACCTCGTCGGGTACCTCGACGCCGTCGGGCGTGATCGGCCGGTCGGAGGGCTCGACCGCGATCGCGAACTCGTCCCCGTGCTCGGTGACGCCGGCGATGACCGCCTGCTTGACGGCCTCGCGGGCGTACTTCTGGCGGACGATCATCGGATCCTGGCTGAGGTCCCGGGTCAGCGAGACCATCAGCAGCACCATCACGACCACGAACGGCAGAGCGACCAGGATGGTGAGGTTCTGGAGGCCGGTGAGCGCGTCGTTCCCGCCCACGAGCAGCATCACCGCGGCGACCGCACCTGTCGCGACGCCCCAGAAGACGACGTTGGGGCGGCTCGGTTCGGCGCTGCCGCGCTGCGACAGCGTGCCCATGACGATGGAGGCCGCGTCCGCGCCGGAGACGAAGAAGATCGCGACCAGGATCATCACGACCACGGTGGTGAGCGACTGCCACGGGTACTCGCCGAGCATCCCGAACAGCTGCGCCTCCGTCTCTCCGGCGCCGGCGATGTCGGTGCCGCCCTTCTGGAGGAAGAGGCTCGCGCCACCGAAGACGCAGAACCACACGACGGTGACCAGGCTCGGCACCAGGAGGACCCCGCCGACGAACTGGCGGATCGTCCGGCCGCGCGAGATCCGGGCGATGAACATGCCGACGAAGGGCGTCCAGGAGATCCACCAGGCCCAGTAGAAGACGGTCCACTGCGCGAGCCAGTCGCTGGTGGAGACGCCGCCGGGGGTGGAGGAGCTGTCGGCGCCGGTCCGGGCCGCCATCATCGCCAGGTCCTGGAAGTAGGTGCCGATCGAGTTCGGGATGAGGTTCAGGATGAACACCGTCGGCCCGACCACGAAGACGAACACCGCCAGTGCCAGGGCCAGCACCATGTTGATGTTCGACAGCCACTGGATGCCGCGGGCGACGCCCGAGACCGCCGAGAGCACGAAGCAGACCGTGAGCACCGCGATGATCACGACCAGGACGCCGTTGCCGACGTCGCCGGCCCAGCCGACGACCTGCAGGCCGCTCTTGATCTGCAGCGCACCCAACCCGAGCGAGGCGGCCGAGCCGAACAGCGTCGCGAAGATCGCGAGCATGTCGATGACCTTCCCGGCCGGGCCGTGCGCGTGCCGGCCCAGCAGCGGCTCGAACACCGAGGAGATCAGCTGCTTGCGGCCCTTGCGGTAGGCGCTGTAGGCGATCGCCAGCCCGACCACGGCGTAGATCGCCCAGGGGTGCAGCGTCCAGTGGAACATCGTGGTGGACATCGCGTGCTGGACGGCCTCGGGGTCGCCGGCGTCGACGGTGCCCGGCGGCGGGTCCACGTAGTGGGCGAGCGGCTCGGCGACCCCCCAGAAGATCAGCCCGATGCCCATCCCGGCGGAGAACATCATCGCCACCCAGGACACCGTGCGGAACTCGGGTGCCTCGCCGTCGGCGCCGAGCGGGATGGCGCCGAACCTGCTGATCGCCAGCCACAGGCTGTACACGACGAACAGGCTGGCGGTCAGCACGAAGAGCCAGCCCATGTTCGTGGTCACCCAGCTCAGGGCCGTGCTGGAGGCGCTCGCCAGGCCGTCCGTGTCGACGAAACCCCAGACGAGGAAGGCGACGGCCACGGCAGCGGTGACCCCGAAGACGATCCAGTCCATCGGGCTGCGCCGATGCTCGTCGATCCCGATCGGGTAGTCCAGGGCAGGGTGCGGCACCACCTCGGCGGTGGGCGACCTGAGTGCGCGGCCGACCCTGTCCGCCGCGTCCTGCGCGTGCCGCTTCGCGCCGCGCTGTTCGACCTTGCCCGATTGCTCGTTCACTGCGTGACCCCGTCCGTGACTTTGACGTCAGCTCCGTGTGACCCAGGTGGGACGGCGTCCGACCGTCTCGCACCTGGCCGCCTCGTGCAACCGCTGGGGACCGTGGGCGCGCCCCCGTCGCGGCACGCCCGGCGCTCCTCCCGACCGCGCGGCGGGAGCGGGCGCACCCTGGAGGCATGAGCGTGCGGGAACCGGACGACGACGTGGTGGACCCGGAGGACGTCGCCCACGAGATCTTCGTGTACGACGCCGAGACGGTCCGCCGCGACGCCGAGCGCATCGGTGGCCGTCCCGCTCCGAGCCCGTTGTCGTACGTGCCGGAGCTGACGGACTTCACCGACTGACCGCCGGGCGACCTCCGGGGCGGGGCCCTCCGGCGTCCCGGCGCGCCCGCGTCCTGCGACCGGCCCCCGTGCCGGCCAGTAACCTGAACGGGTGCAGCTGCTGCGTGAGATCGTGTACCGCACCCCGCTGACCACCCGGTTCCGCGGCCTCGACGTGCGCGACGGCGTGCTGCTGCGGGGCGACGCCGGCTGGGGCGAGCTGTCCCCGTTCTGGGACTACGACGACACCGAGTCCGCGACCTGGCTGCGCGCCGCGCGCGAGGCCGCCGACATCGGCTTCCCCGCCCCGGTCCGCGACCGCGTGCCGGTCAACGTCACCGTGCCGACCGTCGGGCCCGGGCGGGCGCGGGAGATCGTGCTCGCGTCCGGCGGGTGCCGCACCGCCAAGGTCAAGGTCGCGCAGCGCGGCCCGTCGATCGGCGGACGTCCCGGCGCGCTCGAGCCGCTCGAGGCGGAGGAGGCCCGGGTCGCCGCCGTCCGCGCCGCGCTCGACGAGCTGCACGGCCCGGGCGTCGGAGCCGTCCGCGTGGACGCGAACGGCGGCTGGACCACCGACGAGGCGCTCGCGCGCATCCCCGTGCTCGACGACGCCGCCGGTGGCCTGGAGTACGTCGAGCAACCCTGCGCCACCGTCCCCGAGCTGGCCGCCGTCCGTCGCGGGCTGCGCGCTCCCGTCCCGGTCGCCGCGGACGAGTCGATCCGCCGCGCCGCGGACCCGCTGCGGGTGGTGCGCGAGGACGCCGCGGACGTCGTCGTGCTCAAGGTGCAGCCGCTGGGCGGCGTGCGCGCCTGCCTCGACCTCGCCGAGCAGGTGGGGCTGCCGGTCGTCGTGTCGTCGGCCCTCGAGTCGTCGGTCGGGCTCGCCGCGGGCGTGGCGCTCGCGGCCGCGCTGCCGGAGCTGCCCTACGCCTGCGGCCTCGCGACGTCGCAGCTCCTCGTCCACGACGTCGTCGCCGACCCGCTCCTGCCCGTCGACGGCGCGCTGCCCGTGCGCCGCCCCGCGCCCGACGCCGCCGCCCTCGCCGCGGCCGAGCCCGACCCGGGCACGCGCGACCGCTGGCTGGCGCGGTACGCCCGCCTGACCGCGCTGCTCGAGGCGGCCGCGTGAGCGCCGTCCTGCCGCCGTCGATCGTCGCGGCGCGGGCGCTCGTGGCCGACCTCGCGCTCCAGGGCGTGCGGGACGTCGTGCTGGCTCCGGGCTCCCGGTCGGCCCCGCTCGCGTACGCGCTCGCCGAGGCCGCGGACGCCGGGCTGCTCACGCTGCACGTGCGCGTCGACGAGCGGACCGCCGGCTTCCTCGCTCTGGGCCTCGCGCGCGGCAGCGAGCCGGTGCTCCGGCACGCGGGCGGCGAGCCGGTCCAGGTGCCGTGTCCCGTCGCCGTCGTCACGACGTCCGGCACGGCCGTGGCCAACCTCCATCCCGCGGTCCTCGAGGCGCACCACTCCGGCGTGCCCCTCGTGGTGCTCGCTGCCGACCGCCCGCACGAGCTGCGCGGCACCGGGGCCTCGCAGACGACCGACCAGGTGGGGATCTTCGGCACCGCCGTGCGGTACGCCGTGGACCTCCCCGCCCCCGACGGGCGCGACGGCGAGGTACGAGACCTGCTCGGCACGCTCGGCCGGGCGCTCGCGGCGGCGCAGGGGCTGCGCGACCGGCACCCCGGCCCCGTGCACGTGAACGTCGCGTTCCGTGACCCGCTGCACCCGCCGGTGCCGCTCGCCCCGCTCCCGCCCGCGGAGACCTGGCCCGTCGGCTTCCGCCGCACGACCGTCGCCCCGCCCGCCCCGGGCCCCGGCGGGGACCCCGCACTGCAGGGCGATCCGGCGC